>NZ_LHOZ01000066.1:0-12703 GCF_001297205.1 Frigoribacterium sp. RIT-PI-h
GCCCGCCGACCCGTCGCCTCAGGCGTGCGTGTGCGGCTCGGAGTTCGCCCACACCGACGCCGCGGCGACGCCGGCCAGTTCGACGCTGCCGACCGCGTGGTCGTGTGCGTCGGTCAGCACGACCTGCAGCGAGCCGGCGTAGTCGCGTCGTTCGCCGACGCGGACGTGCGCACCGCCCCGCAGGTCGAGTGAGCTGAGGTACCGCAGCAGCTCGGGTTCGTCGTCCGAGACGCGGACGACGAACCCGCACTCGCCCTCGACGAAGTCGCCCAACGGATGGGCGGGAGGCCGCACGACCGTCCCGTCGGCCGCGGGGATCGGGTCGCCGCGCGGGTCGGCCGTGGGGGGCCCGAGCTCGAGGTCGAACCGGTCGAGCAGCCGATCGCTGACCGCGTGCTCGCGCACCCCGGCCTCGTCGTGCCCCTCGTCCCAGCCGTAGCCCAGACGCTCGACCAGGTACGTCTCGATCAGGCGGTGGCGACGCACCATCGACACGGCGATCGCCCGGCCCTGGTCGCTCAGCGCGATGCGCCGGTAGGGCTCGTAGTCGAGGTAGCCGTCGCGGTCGAGCTTGCGCAGGTTGCCCGAGACGGTCGACGCGCTGACGCCGAGCGTGGCGGCGATCTCGTTGGTCGAGATGCCGGAGTCGCTGCCGGCCTCGGCCCACTCCTCGGCCTTCCAGATGACCTTGAGGTAGTCCTCGGCCATGGTCGTGCGCGTGCTGGCCGGGTCGCTGGGCATGGTCCGATCCTAGGCGGCGCCACCCGCGCCTCCCGTGTCGTCCGCGCCTCGCCCCACCGGCCTCACGGCCGCGGCAGCGACCCCAGCCCCTGCGCGGCCCGGTAGCGCTCGCCGACGGCGGGTCGCAGGTCGGCCTCGAAGGAGGCGCTGGTCGCCGGAGCCCAGGTCGGTCGCGTCCCCGACAGGGCCCAGCCCGCCTGCCGTGCCGCCCCGTCGGCGACGTACTCGCCCGGCTCGGGCACGACCACGGGCAGGTCGAACACCTGCCGTGCGACGTCCTGCACGGCCGGGTTCAGGGCCGCCCCGCCGATGAGCAGGACCCGCGTCGCCTCGACGCCCTGACGACGGACCGCGGCGGCACCGTCGGACAGCGCCGACAGCATGCCCTCGACGGCGGCGCGGGCCAGGTTCTCGCGGGTCGAGCTCGCCAGGGTCAGGCCCGAGAGCGTGGCCGTGGCGTCGGGCAGGTCGGGGGTGCGCTCGCCCTCGAAGTAGGGCACGAGCGTGACGCCGCCGGCTCCCGGCTCGGCCGCGAGGGCCAGGCGGGCCAGTTCGTCGTGGTCGACGCCGAGCAGTCCGCCGATCGACGACAGCACCCGGGCCGCGTTCAACGTGGCGATGAGGGGCAGGTAGCCGCCCGCGGCATCGGCGAAACCGGCCACCGTGCCGCTGGGGTCGGTCACGGGCCGGTCGGTGACGGCGAAGGCCGTGCCGCTGGTGCCGATGCTGATGACGAGGTCGCCGACCGTGGCGTCGAGGCCGAGGGCCGCGCCGGCGTTGTCGCCCGCGCCGGCCCCGACCACGATGCCGGCGGGCACGGGGCCGTCCGCGACCGTCGTGCCGGCCGCCTGGTCGGCCTGCAGCACCCGCGGCAGCACGATGCGCTCGTCGTCGCCCGCGGGGGAGCCGGTGGCCGCGCGTGCCCCGCGACCGAAGGCGTGCTCGAACAGGTCGAGGTCGTACGCCTCGCCGGCGGGGCTCCAGTACGAGGTGCCGCTGGCGGCGGAGCGGTCGGTGGCCAGGGCGTCGAGGTCGGGCCCGAGCGGGCTCTCGTCGACAGGGCCGAAACCGAGGAGGCGCCAGGTCAGCCAGTCGTGCGGCAGGGCCACCGCGGCGACCCGCGCCGCGTTCTCGGGCTCGGCGTCGCGCAGCCAGCGCAGCTTGGTCGCGGTGAACGACGCGACGGGGACGGAGCCCGTGCGTCGGGCCCACTCGTCGGCCCCGAGCTCGTCGATCAGGTCGCGGGCCGCCGGGGCGCTGCGGGTGTCGTTCCAGAGCAGGGCGTCCCGGACGACGCGCCCGTCGGCGTCGAGGGCGACGAGCCCGTGCTGCTGGCCCGCGACCGAGAGGGCGGCGACGTCGTCGAGGCCGCCGGCGTCCGCGATCGCCGCGAGCAGCGCCTCCCACCAGGCGGCCGGAGGCACCTCGGTGCCCTCGGGGTGCCTTGCCGACCCCTGCCGGACGAGTTCGCCCGTCGAGAGATCACGGACGACGACTTTGCAACTCTGGGTCGATGAGTCGACCCCGGCGACGAGACTCATGGGCACAGTTTGTCGTACGTGACCACAAATGGCCACCGGAGGTCGACCGCGGGTCGCGCGCCGCGCCTCCTCGACGGGTCCGGTGGCCTCCGGGCGGCCCGGAGGAGCCTGTCGGTAGACTCAAGTGCACCTCACCCGGTGCGTTCCCCGACATGAGGAGAAACCCATGCCAGCAGTCGTGATCATCGGAGCCCAGTGGGGCGACGAGGGCAAGGGCAAGGCCACCGACCTGTTGTCGAGCCGCATCGACTACGTCGTCAAGTTCAACGGCGGCAACAACGCCGGCCACACCGTGGTGATCGGCGACCAGAAGTACGCGCTGCACCTTCTGCCCTCGGGCATCCTCTCGCCGGGTGTCACGCCCGTCATCGGCAACGGCGTCGTCGTCGACATCGAGGTGCTCTTCGACGAGCTCGACGCGCTCATCGCGCGGGGCATCGACGTCTCCCGGCTGCGGGTCAGCGCGAACGCGCACGTCATCACGCACTACCACCGGACCCTCGACAAGGTGACCGAGCGCTTCCTCGGCAAGCGCCAGATCGGCACGACCGGTCGCGGCATCGGCCCGACCTACGCCGACAAGATCAACCGCGTCGGCATCCGCGTGCAGGACATCTTCGACGAGGGCATCCTGCGGCAGAAGGTCGAGGCGGCCCTCGACCAGAAGAACCACCTGCTCGTCAAGATCTACAACCGGCGTGCGATCGAGGTCGACGAGGTCGTCGAGTCGCTCCTGTCGTACGCCGAGCGGCTCAAGCCGATGGTCGCCGACACGGCGCTCGAGATCCACCAGGCGCTCGAGGCCGGCAAGACCGTCCTCTTCGAGGCGGGCCAGGCGACGATGCTCGACGTCGACCACGGCACCTACCCGTTCGTGACCTCGTCGTCCGCGACCGCGGGCGGCGCCTCGACCGGCTCGGGCATCGGACCCGGCCGCATCGAGCGGGTCATCGGCATCGTCAAGGCGTACACGACGCGCGTCGGCGCCGGCCCGTTCCCGACCGAGCTCTTCGACGCCTCGGGCGAGTTCCTGAGGGCCAACGGCTTCGAGTTTGGCACGACCACCGGCCGCCCGCGCCGCTGCGGCTGGTACGACGCCCCCATCGCCCGCTACACGGCCCGCATCAACGGCGTCACCGACTTCGTGCTGACGAAGCTCGACGTGCTGACCGGTCTCGAGACCATCCCCGTGTGCGTGGCCTACGACGTCGACGGCGTCCGCCACGACGAGGTCCCCGTCTCGCAGAGCGACTTCCACCACGCGACGCCGATCTACGAAGAGTTCCCCGGCTGGACCGAAGACATCACCGGTGCCCGCAGCTTCGACGACCTGCCGAAGGCCGCGCAGGACTACGTGCTCGCCGTCGAGGCGATGAGCGGTGCCCGCATCTCGGCGATCGGCGTCGGCCCGGGCCGCGACGCCATCGTGCAGCGTCACGACCTGCTCGGCTGAGCCGCGCTACCACACTCACCCGCCACCGAGCCAACTCCCAGAATCTAGGTATGGTCTTCTCCTCATGACACTCGACATCGCCTACACCGCCATCGCCCACGCCACCGGTGGGGGTCGTGACGGCCACGTCCGCAGCGAAGACGACCGGCTCGACTTCGACACGCGGCCCCCCAAAGAACTCGGCGGCTCCGGCGAGGGCACCAACCCCGAGCAGCTGTTCGCCGCGGGCTTCGCCGCCTGCTTCCTCAGCGCCATGCACGGCGCCGGCAAGAAGCTCGGCGTCGACACGAAGGGCGCCGAGGTCTCGGCGAGCGTCGGCATCGGCGGCAACGGCGAGGGCGGGTTCGGCCTCGCCGTCGAGCTCGACATCTACACGCCGAACGTCGAGCCCGAGCGTCGTCAAGAGCTCGCCGACGCGGCCCACCACGTGTGCCCGTACTCGAACGCCACGCGCGGCAACGTCGAGGTCACGCTCACGCTGGTCGACTGACCGCCCGGGCCGACCCGGCCGTGAAGGAGGCGCGTCTCGCGAGAACGGGACGCGCCTCCTTCGTGCGTGGCGGTCCGTCGCTGGTCCCGTCGCCGGGCTCGCCGATAGGGTCGGTGCATGGCACTCGACAGTCCTCTCGGGGCGGACAGCCCCCTCAGCTCAGCCGACCAGGGCGCGATCGACGAGCTCGCGGGCATCCGCCAGAGCATCGACAACATCGACGCCGCCCTCGTCCACATGCTCGCCGAGCGGTTCAAGTACACGCAGTCCGTCGGCCTGCTCAAGGCGGCGGCCGGCATGCCGGCGAGCGACCCCGAGCGTGAGCGCGTGCAGATCCAGCGCCTGCGTCGCCTGGCCGAAGAGGCCCGTCTCGACCCGGCCTTCGCCGAGTCCTTCCTGAACTTCATCGTCGCCGAGGTGATCCACCACCACGAGCGCATCGCCGCGGGCGACGACCCGACGGCGGGCCGCGCGGGAACGACCCCGACCCGCCCCCCCCGACGCGCCTCTACGTCGGCTCGTACACCGCGGTCAGCGGTGGCCACGGCGTCGGCATCACCGTCCTCGAGCGGTCGCGGGCCGACGGGCGCTGGCAGGCCGGGCAGGTCGTCGAGGCCGACGACCCGTCGTTCCTGGTCGTCACCGAGGGCGCACTGCACGCCGTCGCCGAGACGAACGAGGGTCGCGTCCTCTCGTACACGATCGCGGCGGGCCGCCTGGTCGAGGCCGGCGTCGCCCCGTCCGGCGGCGCCTCGCCCTGCCACATCGCGCACGACCCGGCCTCCAACGCCCTGCTCGTCGCGAACTACGTCGGCGGCACCTTCGGGGTGCTGAGCTCCGAGGCCACCGATCCCGCGCGCGTGACCGCGACCGTCGCGCTCCCGTCGGGCTCCGGCCCGGTCGCCGATCGCCAGGGCGGGCCGCACGCCCACCAGATCGTCGCCACGCCGTGGGGCACGCACCTGGTCAGCGACCTCGGCACCGACCGGCTGATCGAGGTCGCCGTCGACGTCGTCACGCTCGAGCCGTCGATCGTCGCCGTCCCCCCCATGCCTCCCGGATCGGGCCCGCGACACCTCGCCCGGCTCGGGGGCGACCTGCTCGTCGTGGGCGAGCTCGACGCCCGTCTGTACGTCGTCCGCCGCCAGGGTGACGAACTCGTCATCCCGTACTCGGTGGCGGTCGTCGAGGGCGAGCCGAACGAGCAGGGCGCCCTCCCGTCGCACCTGGCCGTGCACGGCTCGCGGATCTACGTCGCCACGCGCGGCCGCGACACGATCAGCGTGCTCGAGACCTCGGTCGATGCCGAGGGCGCATCCGACGGTGCCGAGTCCTCGCGGCTCCGCCTGGTCGGGCAGGTGCCCTGCGGCGGCGCCTGGCCACGGCACTTCGCCATCGCCGACGGCCTGCTCTACTGCGCCAACCAGGGCTCCGACACCGTCTCGGTGCTGCCGCTCGACGAGACGACGGGTCTGCCCGGCGCTCCCGTCGACCTCTTCCCGCCCGGCAGCCCCGCCTGCATCGTCGCCGTCCGATCGCCGCGACCCCGACACGTCCCCGAGACCCCTCCGCGCGCGCCGTGGTCTCGGCGGCTCCCCGGGGTCCGGCCGGCCGGGACCGCGGGGGGCGCGGGTCAGCTGCGCGGCACGAGCCGCTGCAGCACGGCGATGACGTCGTCGATCGACGTGTCGTGGCGCGGGTCGCCGCCCGAGTCCACCGGCGAGAACGGCCGTGGCGTGAAGTAGAGCCCGTCGGACACGAGGGACACGACCCGGGCGACCGCGGGGGCGCCGACGGCGTCGAGGACGACCTGGTGCCAGCGCGACTGCATGGCGGTCAGGGCCCCGGGCGCGCGGGGGTGGCGCCCGCTGGACGGCAGGTGCGAGACGGCGGTGATGCAGCGGTGGAGCGGGTCGTCCGCGGGGATGGTCGCGGGTGACGACGTGCGGACGAAGTAGTCCACGACGCCCTCGGGCGCACTGGTCATCGCGGCGACGTCGTCGTCGAGCAGTGCGGTGAGTCGGTCGACGAGGCCGTCGACCAGCGCCTCGCGGGTGGGGAAGTGGTAGAGCAGTCCGCCCTTCGAGACGCCGGCGGCAGCGGCGGCGGCGTCGAAGGTCGCGGCGCGTTCGCCGTCGTCGACGACGAGCGTCTCGAACGTGTCGAGCATCGATTCCCGGGCTGACGGTCGAGGACTCATTCTGTTACTGTACCGTCTGGACGGTGTAACTGTACCGTCCGGACGGTCAGGGCTCGCGCCTCCTGCCCTCGTCGGGTCGCCGCCGGGCCGTGCCTGCACCACAGGCCGTCCACCGACCCACCGACCGACCCACCGACCGCGAGAGAGCACCATGACCCGCCCCGCCACCACCACGACCTCCACCGGCGTCCCGCCCCGTGCCGGGCGGCGACAGTGGGCCGCGCTGGTCGTGCTCATGCTGCCGGTGCTGCTCGTCTCGGTCGACAACACGGTGCTGAGCTTCGCGCTGCCCGAGATCTCGACCGCCCTGCAGCCGAGCGCGGCGGGGCAGCTCTGGATCGTCGACGTCTACTCACTCGTCCTCGCCGGCCTGCTCGTGGCCATGGGGTCGATGGGTGACCGGTTCGGCCGCCGCAAGCTGCTGTTCATCGGGGCGAGCGGCTTCGCGGTCGTCTCGGTCCTCGCGGCGTTCTCGACGAGCGCCGAGCAGCTCATCACGGCCCGGGCCGTGCTGGGCTTCTTCGGCGCCATGATCATGCCGGCGACCCTCTCCCTGCTGCGCAGCACGTTCCTCGACCGCGAGCAACGCCGGCTCGCCATCGCCGTCTGGGCCTCGGGCTTCGCCGCCGGGTCGGCCCTGGGGCCGATCGTCGGCGGCGTGCTGCTCGAGCACTTCGCCTGGGGCTCGGTGTTCCTCGTCGCGGTGCCGGTCCTCGTGCCGTTGCTGATCGCCGGACCGCTGCTGCTGGCCGAGAGCCGCGACCCCGCCCCCGGGCCCGCCGACCCGTTCTCGGTGCTGCTGTCGCTCGCGGCGATGGCTCCGGTCGTCGCGGCGATCAAGCTGCTCGCGACCGACGGCTTCGTCTGGCCCGTCGCCGCCCTGGCCGTGGTCGGCGTGGGCTCGGGCTGGCTGTTCGTCCGGCGCCAGCTCGCCCGCCCGCGTCCACTGCTCGACGTGCGGCTGTTCACGAACCCGGTGTTCGCCGGCTCCGTGATGGTCAACCTGCTCGCCGTCGTGGCGCTCGTGGCCTTCCTGTTCTTCACGACCCAGCACCTGCAACTCGTCGTGGGGTTGCGGCCGTTGCAGGCCGCGCTGACGCTGGTGCCCGGTCTCGTGGCGATGATCCTGGCGGGCCTCGCCGTCGTCCGGGTCGTCCGGTGGCTGCGCCCGCGCACCATCGGCGCGATCGGCCTCGCCTCGGCCGCCCTCGCCTACGCGGCGGTCTTCGCCACCGGTGCCGGGGCTCCGGTCGGCGTGTTCGTCGTGGCCTTCGCCTTCGTCGGTCTGGGCGTCGGTGCCGCCGAGACGATCTCGAACGACCTGATCATCGCGGCCGTGCCCGCGAACCGGGCCGGGGCCGCCTCGGCGGTCTCCGAGACCGCCTACGAGGTCGGTGCCGTGCTCGGCACCGCCGTGCTCGGCAGCATGCTCACCGCCATCTACCGGGGTGCGCTCGTCGTCCCCGCCGGTGTGCCCGCCGAGGCCGGCGAGGCCGCCCGGGAGACTCTGGGAGGCGCGGTGGCGGTCTCCGACGGGCTGCCCGACTCGCTCGCCGGGCCCCTGCTGCACGCCGCCACCGACGCCTTCGACCAGGGTCTCGTCGTCACGGCCGGGGTCGGGGCACTGGTGATGGTCGCGGCGGCGGTGGTCGCCCTCACGACCCTGCGCCGCGCCTCCTCGGCCGACTGAGGCCCGGGTCGTGCCGGGCCACCTCGGCACGGGTGGACCGACCCGGTCGCCCGGCCCGCGCGGCCCTCCTGCCCCCGGGTAAAGTGTGGCGAGCCCCCCGAGACGCCAGGAGAACCATGCCGCGCACCGTCAGACTCGCCGCCATCCCCGGAGACGGCATCGGCCCCGAGGTCGTCGCCGAGGCGCTCAAGGTGCTCGAGGTCGCGGCGGGCGACGACGCGACGTTCGAGGTCACGACGTTCTCGCTGGGCGCGGGGCGCTACCTCGAGACGGGCGACATCCTCACCGACGACGACCTGTCGGCCGTCGCGTCACACGACGCGATCCTGTTGGGCGCGGTGGGGGGCGACCCCCGCGACCCCCGGTTGGCCGGGGGCATCATCGAGCGCGGCCTGCTGCTGAAGCTCCGCTTCGCCCTCGACCACTACGTCAACCTGCGGCCGACCAAGGTGTACCCCGGTGTCGCCTCGCCGCTCTCGGCGCCCGGCGAGGTCGACTTCGTCGTCGTCCGCGAGGGCACCGAGGGCCCCTACGTCGGCAACGGAGGCGCGTTGCGGCAGGGCACGCCGCACGAGATCGCGAACGAGGTCAGCGTCAACACGGCCCACGGCGTCGAGCGAGTGGTGCGCTTCGCCTTCGAGAAGGCCCGTGGTCGCCGGGGTCGCCTGACCCTCGTGCACAAGACCAACGTGCTCGTGTTCTCGGGCAGCCTCTGGCAGCGCACCGTCGACGCGGTCGCCGCCGAGTACCCCGACGTGGCGGTCGACTACCAGCACGTCGACGCGGCCACCATCCACCTCGTGGTCGACCCGTCCCGCTTCGACGTCATCGTCACCGACAACCTGTTCGGCGACATCCTCCCCGACCTCGCCGGCGCCCTCAGCGGTGGCATCGGGCTCGCGGCCTCGGGCAACCTCAACCCCGACGGCACCTTCCCGAGCATGTTCGAGCCCGTGCACGGTTCGGCTCCCGACATCGCCGGTCAGCAGAAGGCCGACCCGACGGCGGCGATCCTCTCGGTTGCGCTCCTGCTCGACCACCTCGGCCTGTCCGACGCGGCCGCCCGAGTCACCCGTGCCGTCGACGCCGACATCGCCGACCGCGCCTCGCGCGACGCGTCCGTCCCCGCCCGCCGCACGGCCGAGATCGGCACGGCGATCGCCGACCGCGTGCGCACCCTGTCCCCGTCTGCCTCCGCCTGAAGGGCATCATGACCACCACCGACAACGTCTCCGCCCCGACCGACGACTCGGCCGACTTCCCGCTGCAGTTCGAGCTGACGCCGTCCGAGACGGCTCGCGACGACGCCGAACGCGAGACGATCCTCAGCGACCCCGGCTTCGGCAAGCACTTCACCGACCACATGGTGACCATCGAGTGGACCCTCGCCGACGGCTGGCACGCGGCGTCCGTGCACCCGTACGGCCCTCTCCAACTCGACCCGTCGGCGTCGGTGCTGCACTACGCGCAAGAGATCTTCGAGGGCATGAAGGCCTACCGGCACGCCGACGGCTCGGTCTGGTCGTTCCGCCCGGACGCCAACGGTCGTCGCCTGCAGCGCTCGGCCCGCCGACTGGCCCTGCCCGAGCTCAGCACGGACGACTTTGTCGAGTCCGTCCGCCAGCTCGTGCGGGCCGATCTGGGGTGGGTGCCGTCGGCCCCCGAGACGAGCCTCTACCTGCGACCGTTCATGATCGCCACCGAGGCGTTCCTGGGGGTCCGGGCCGCGCACGAGGTGTCGTACCACGTCATCGCGAGCCCGGCCGGCGCCTACTTCAGCGGCGGCGTCTCTCCCGTCTCGATCTGGCTGACCACGAACTACGCCCGCGCCGGCAAGGGGGGAACGGGTGCGGCCAAGACGGGCGGCAACTACGCGTCGTCGCTGCTGCCGCAGCAGGAGGCCTACGAGAACGGCTGCCAGCAGGTGCTGTTCCTCGACTCGTCCGAGAGCAACTACATCGAAGAACTCGGCGGCATGAACGTGGTGCTCGTCAAGAAGGACGGCACCCTCGTGACGCCCGACAGCGACTCGATCCTCGAGGGCATCACGCGCGACTCGATCCTCGAGTTGGCCGAGGCCCGGGGGCACCGCGTCGAACGCCGTCGCGTGACGATCGACGAGTGGCGTGACGGCGTCGAGTCCGGTGACATCGTCGAGGTCTTCGCCTGCGGCACGGCCGCGGTCGTCGTCCCCATCGCCGAGCTCAAGGGCGAGGGCATCCACATCGGGTCGCCCGCCGCGTCCGGCGGCGAACTGACCATGTCGCTGCGCGAAGAGCTGACCGACATCCAGTACGGCCGCCGTCCCGACGTCCACGGCTGGATGACTAGGCTCGACGCGTGAAGATCGCCCGTTTCGCCACGCCCGGAGAAGACCCCCGCTACGGCATCGTCGACGAGCGCGAGCTCATCGTCCTCGCCGGCGACCCGATGTACAGCGGGTACGAGACGACCGGAGAGCGGGTGTCCCTGCGTCAGGCCAAGTTGCTCGCGCCGGTGATCCCGCGCTCCAAGATCGTGGGGGTCGGCCTGAACTACCAGGACCACGCCGACGAGCTCGGCCAGTCCGCGCCCGAGGCGCCCGTCTTGTTCCTCAAGCCCAACACGACGGTCATCGGCTTCGGCGACTCGATCCAGCTGCCGCCCGACGTCGGCCGGGTCGACTTCGAGGGTGAGCTCGCCATCGTCATCGGATCGATCGCCAAGCGCGTCAAGGCCGAGGACTACCAAGACGTCGTCTTCGGCTACACCGTGGCCAACGACGTCACGGCCCGCGACGTCCAGAACGCCGACGGTCAGTGGACCCGTGCCAAGGGCTACGACACCTTCCTGCCGCTCGGGCCGTACATCGAGAACGAGTTCGACTGGGCTGACGCCACCATCGAGACCCGGGTCGACGGAGAAGTCATGCAGCGCGAGTCGACGATGCAGATGATCCACAAGATCCCCGAGCTGATCGAGTACGTCACCGACGTGTTCACCCTGCTGCCCGGCGACGTCATCCTGACCGGCACGCCCGCCGGCATCGGTCCGTTCACGTCGGGCCAGACCGTCGAGGTCGCGATCTCCGGCCTCGGCTCGCTGATCAACCCGGCCAAGAACCGGGTCTAGGCCCGTCCGGTGAGCCCCGCCGCCGTCGACGCGCCCTCCCGTGCGCGTCCGGTGCCGGGGCTCGTCGTCGCCGGGGCCGCCTACGGGGTGGCGTGGGGCCTGCACTCCGTGCTGCCTGCGGTCCCCGTCCTGACCTGGTGCGTCTTGGTCGGCATCGCCGTCGCGCAGGTCCGGCCCCTCCGTTCGGTGCTCGACGGCGACTGGAAGCCCGGACTCACCCTCGCCTCCAAGCGACTGTTGCGCATCGGCGTCGTGCTGCTCGGCCTCCAGCTCAGCTTGATCGACGTCGCCGGCCTCGGCTGGGTGACGGTCGTCGTGGTGGTCGCGATCCTCGCGCTGACCTTCGGCGTCCCCTACCTGCTCGGCCGGTGGGCCCGTCTCCCCGGTGACCAGCCCCTCCTGCTCGCGGCCGGCTTCTCGATCTGCGGGGCGTCGGCCATCGGCGCGATGAGCGCCGTGACCCGGGATCGCGGCAAGGACGCGGCGACCCCCGTGGCCCTGGTCACGCTCTTCGGCACGCTCGCGATCGCCGTCCTGCCCCTGGTCGGAGGGTGGGTCGGTCTGTCCGACCTCGAGTTCGGGGCCTGGGTGGGGGCGAGCGTGCACGACGTGGGACAGGTCGTCGCCACGGCGCAGACCGCCGGAGCCGCCGCCCTCGCGATCGCGGTGATCGTCAAGCTCACGCGGGTGTTGATGCTCGCACCCATCGTGGCGATCACTTCGACTATCGTCCGTCGGCAGGGCGCCGGCGCCGGTGCCCGACCGCCGATCGTGCCCTTGTTCGTCGTCGGTTTCGCCGTCGCGGTCGTCGTCCGCACGGTGGTCCCCGCCCCGGAGGCGCCGCTCGCGATCGCGGGGACGGTCCAGTCGGTCCTGCTCGGGCTCGCGCTCGTCGGCCTGGGGTCGGGCATCCGACTCGAGCGCCTCGTCCGCACCGGTGGTCGCGCCGTGCTCGTGGGTCTGGCGTCGTGGATCGTCATCGCCTCGGTGTCCCTGGGCGCCGTGCTCGTGCTGCCCTTCGGCTGAAGGGCTCGCACCTCCCGGATGTGTAGCGCGACACGCCCGGGATGCACGGACGGTTGGCCAGAGCGGGCAGGACGTGTCTAAAGTAATCACTTGTCACCCCAAAGGTGCGGCGGAGCGAAGCTCTTCCGGCCCTCAAGCGGGACCAACTTCCAAGTCCTCGAGTTGCTTCACAGCCTCGGACCAAGCGAGTTGCGAACACTGAACAAGGTGATGTAGAGTTACGGCTCGTTCCGCAAGGGACTTCGGCACGATCTCGACATCGTCGGTCAGTGCACAAAGATCAGAGAACTGCCCAGGGCAAAGGTCTTCCAAGGCTGGGTCCCCGGTGCGTTTGGTCCTTGAGAACTCAACAGCGTGCACATTGTCAAATGCCAAATTATACCCTGGCATTGTTTGTGGCCTCATCTTTGGTGGGGTTGTGAGTGGTGTTTAGGTTTCTTTGAGATTGATG
>NZ_LHOZ01000120.1:0-11897 GCF_001297205.1 Frigoribacterium sp. RIT-PI-h
CGACGCCCTCGCCGGCGCGGGGGTTGTGGTTGTGGTAGCCGCGGCGCATCTGTTCCAGCATCTGGGTGGGGTCCTCGGCCGGGTCGGGCAGGCTGTTGATGTCCGCGCGGGTCGGTTGCGCGAGGCGTCCGAAGATCGACTGCTTTGCCTGGGTGCGTCCTTCCGAGAGGTGGTGCCGTGGGGTGGGGCTCGTCGTACTCGTGGTGCCGCTCGTGCGGGCGGCACCACGAGTACGACGAGCACCACCCCACGGCACCACCTCTCGAAAGGACGCACCATGGCAAAGCAGTCGATCTTCGGACGCATCGCGCAACTGACCCGCGCGAACATCAACAGCCTGCTCGACCAGGCCGAGGACCCCAGCAAGATGCTGGACCAGATGGTCCGCGACTACACCAACAGCATCGCCGAGGCCGAAGAGGCCGTCGCGACCACCATCGGCAACCTGCGCCTGCTCGAGCAGGACCACGCCGAGGACGTCGCCGCCGCCGCGGATTGGGAGCGCAAGGCACTGGCCGCGAGCAACAAGGCCGACGAACTGCGTTCGTCGGGCAACACGGTCGACGCCGACAAGTTCGACGCCCTCGCCCGCGTGGCCCTCGGCAAGCAGTTGCAGAGCGAGAAAGAGGCGAAGACCGCCGAACCGCAGATCGCCTCCCAGACCGACGTCGTCGACAAGCTCAAGACGGGCCTCACCGGCATGCGGTCCAAGCTCGACCAGCTCGCCGCCAAGCGCGACGAGCTCAACGCACGCTCGAAGACCGTCGAGGCGCAGACCAAGGTCGCCGACGCCGTCCAGAGCATCGACATCCTCGACCCGACGAGCGAGATCAGCCGCTTCGAGGACAAGGTCCGCCGCGAAGAGGCCAAGATGCTCGGTCGTCAAGAGCTCGCCGCCTCGAGCCTCGACGCGCAGTTCGAGAGCCTCGACGACCTCGGCGAGCAGACCGAGGTCGACGCACGCCTCGCCGCCCTCAAGCTCGGCGCGCTCGACAAGTGAGCCAGCCGCTGCCCCGCACGCCGGCACCGGTGGACGTCCCGCCCGTGCCGGCGCGCCGGGCGGCACCCCGCCTGATGGGCGTCGACGTCGCCCGCGGCCTCGCCGTGATCGGCATGTTCGCCGCCCACATGTGGCCTCGCCTGCTGCTCGACGAGCGCGTCTTCGACGGGCGGTCGGCGATCCTCTTCGCGACCCTCGCCGGGGTCTCGCTCGGGCTCGTGTCGGGCGGCGCCCGACCGACGCCCCGCGGCGGTCGAGGGCGGATCGTCGGCGGCATCGCCATCCGGGCCGGCCTGCTGATCGTGCTGGGCCTCGCACTGCAGGCCTGGAACCCCTACCTCCTGGTGATCCTGCCGTACTACGGCGTCATGTTCGTCCTGGCGCTGGGGCTGCTGTACGCCCCCCGAGCCGTACTGTTGGCGGCCGCCGCGCTGCTCGCCGTCGTGGCCCCGTGGCTGGCCTCGTTCGTCCCCGTCGACGCCTACGGCGACACCGCGCTGTCCGGCGCCGCCGGCCTCGCGACCCAGGCCCTGCTGGTCGGCGCCTACCCGGCTCTGGTCTGGACGCCGTTCCTGCTCGTCGGTCTCGCCGCGGCGCGTTCCGACCTGACCCGCACCCGCACCCAGGTCACGCTGCTCGTCGTCGGGACGTCGGCCGCCATCGTGGGGTACTCGGCGCGCTTCCTGCCCGGCGCCTCCTCGGTCCCCTGGCTCGACCCGGCCGACCACGAGGGCATGCCGGCCGAGATCGTGGGCTCGGGCGGCGTCGCCGCCGCCGTGCTTGGGCTGCTGTTGCTCGCCACCACCGCGCGTCGTCCCGTGACGCCCCACGGCCAGGGACGAGGAGGCGCGGCTGCGGTCGTCCGCGCCGTCCTGCGACCCCTCGCGGCCACGGGCGCTCAACCGCTCACCGTCTACACGGCACACGTGCTGATCACCGCACCGCTGTTCACCGTGTACCGGCTGTCCGACCCGACCGCCGCCTACGGCTTGCCCCTGGGCCACCTGGTCGGCGCCGTCGTCCTCACGCTCGTCTACGCCACCCTCTGGCAACGGTTCGTCGGGCGGGGGCCCCTCGGGCGCGCCGTCGGTGCACTGAGTCGCCCCTGGACCGGGAGCACGGGCACCCGCCCGTGGCAGACGGTCGCCCGTGGGGTTCGTCGTGGTTCCACAGTGGCGGGGTTCGCCGTCGTCGCGCGCGATGCGGCTCGCCGAGGGCGCCTACGCGATCCTCGGCGACCTGCCGTCGACGGCCACCACCGTGGTCGAGGTCCCGGTGGGTGCGGGTGACTCTCTCGGGACGCGGGTGCACCGGCTCTCGTCGGTGCTCACCATCGCCGAGTCGGTCGGACGCGAGCTGCGGACCGACGACTCCCCCGCGATCGTGGTGGGCGGCGACTGCGGCGTCGAGTTCGCGGCCGTCCGTCACGCCGTCACCCCTCGCACCGCCGTCGTCTGGTTCGACGCCCACCCCGACCTCCACAGCCCTCGCAGCAGCGAGAGCGGTGCCTTCAGCGGCATGGTGCTGAGGGTTCTGATCGGCGACGCCCCCGAAGCCCTCCCGACCATCGGCCCCGGCCCGACGCCCGAGCCGCTCGCCCCCGCCCGGGTGGTGCTCGCCGGGGCGCGCAGCTACGACGACGCCGAAGACCGCTACATCGAGAGCCGTCACGTCCCCACGGCGTCGTCGCTCGACTTCGACCCCACCGAGGGGGCCGCCGCCGTCGAGGCCTCGGGGGCCACCGAGGTCTACCTGCACGCCGACCTCGACGTGCTCGACCCGGGAGTGATCGAGGGCCTGCTCGACCCCCAGCCGTTCGGCCTCGAGCTGAGCGTCCTGATCGAGACGATCACGGCCCTGAAGGAGCGGTTCACCCTCGTCGGTGCCGGCCTGTGCTCGTTCGCACCGGTCGACGCCGCGGCGGCCTCCGCCGCCATGGGCGCGATCCGGCGCATCCGCGGGGCCCTGGCGAGATGAGCGCCGGCCCGCCGAACGCCGCCCCGGCAGCCCCCGCCGCCTCTGGCGGCGACCGTCCGCGCGTGACGGTCGACCGCGACGGCCACGTGCTGCTGATCGGCCTCGACCGTCCCGAGAAGCGCAACGCCGCCGACCTCCGGATGCTGCGCGAGCTGGCCCTGGCCTACGGCGAGCTCGACCGCGACCCCGACCTGCGCGTCGGGCTGCTCTTCGCCCACGGCGACCACTTCACCGCCGGCCTCGACCTCGGCGACGTCGTGCCCGCGGTGACCGCGGAGGGCCTCGACGTCGTCCCCGAGGGCGGCCTCGATCCGTGGCAGGTGCACGGTCGCCAGGTGAGCAAGCCGGGGGTCATGGCCGTGCAGGGCACCTGCCTGACGCTGGGCGTCGAACTCGCCCTGGCGAGCGACGTCGTGGTGGCGAGCCGCGACGCCCGCTTCGGTCAGATCGAGGTGAGCCGGGCGATCCTCCCGTTCGGCGGCGCGACCATCCGCCTCCCCCGCCGGGTCGGTTGGGGCGACGCCATGCGCTACCTGCTGACGGGTGACCTCCTCGACGCCGAGGAGGCGCGGCGCATCGGAGTCGTGCAAGACCTGGTCGACGTCGGGTCGGCTTTCGACCACGCCCTCGACCTCGCCCGACGGATCGCGGCGCAGGCTCCCCTGGCCGTCCAGGCGACGCTGGCGAACGCCCGGCTCGCGGTGCGCGAGGGCGATGCCGCGGCCGAGGCCCGACTGCAGCCCGAGCTCGTGCGGCTGCTCGCCTCCGACGACGCCCGGATCGGGTTCGAGGCCTTCGTCTCGCGGACCGCCGCCGAGTTCACGGGACGCTGACCGCGCCTCCTCGGCCGTGGGCACATGAAAGAGCCCGCCCACCCCGGAGGGTGGACGGGCCCGAGAACGAGGCGGATCGGCCTACTTGAAGACGTCCTTGACGTCTTCGCCGACCTTCTTGGCGGAGGCACCGGCCTGGTCCTTCTGACCCTCGGCCTTCAGCTCGTCGTCGCCCTTGCGGTCGCCGAGAGCCTCTTTCGCCTTGCCGGCGATGTCCTGAGCGGCGTTCTTGATCTTGTCGTCGAGTCCCATGTGTGCCTCCTCGTAGGTTGACGCGCTCCGCCGCAAGGATCGCGGTGGTGCGCTGATGTCGGGGACGTTACCCGCGCCTCCGGAATCGCGCTCAGGCCGTTCAGGAAAGACCCAGGAGCGATTCACGAAACGGCCACGTGCCCCGGGCGCACCGCCTGGGAACACGTGCCGTGGGGAGACTAACGTCGGGGCCATGACGACTTATGACCTCATCGTGATCGGAGCCGGCGCTGTCGGCGAGAACGTGGCCGACTACGCCACCCGCAGCGGCCTCAAGGTGGGCCTCGTCGAAGCCGAGCTCGTCGGCGGCGAGTGCTCGTACTGGGCCTGCATGCCGTCCAAGGCGCTCCTGCGGTCCAGCGCCGTCGTCCGTGCCGCCAAGTCGCTCGACGGGGCCAAGCAGGCCGTGACCGGCGACGTCGACGTCGCCGCCGTGCTGCGTCGCCGTGACTCGTTCACCAGCAACTGGGACGACTCGGGCCAGGCCGACTGGGTCGAAGGTGCCGGCATCGACCTGATCCGCGGGCACGCCACGATCACCGGCGTGAAAGAGGTCACGGTGAACGGCGAGGTGCACCAGGCGAAGTACGCCGTCGCCGCGGTGACCGGATCGTCGGCGCTGCTGCCCGACATCCCCGGCCTGGCCGAGGCGAAGCCCTGGACCAGCCGCGAGGCCACCAGCGTGAAGTCGATGCCGCAGAGCGTCGTCATCGTGGGCGGCGGCGTCGTCGCGGCCGAGATGGCCACGGCGTTCCAGCAGCTCGGCTCGACCGTCACCCTGATCGCGCGCAGCGGTCTGCTCGGCGGGCAGGAGCCCTTCGCCGGCGAACGCGTCGCCGACTCGCTGCGCGGACTCGGCGTCGACGTGCGCCTCGGCGTCTCGCCCTCGAACGTGTTGCGCACCGAGCACGACACGGTCGAGGTCACCCTCGACGACGACTCCACGGTGCTCGCCGACGAGATCATCGTCGCGACCGGCCGCGTGCCCCGCACCTCCGACCTTGGCCTCGAGAACGTCGGGCTGACCCCCGGCGAGTGGCTCGACGTCGACGACACCATGCTCGTGAAGGGCACCGACTGGCTCTACGGCGTGGGCGACGTCAACCACCGCGCGCTGCTGACCCACCAGGGCAAGTACCAGGCCCGTGCCACCGGCGAGGTCATCGCCGCCCGCGCGTTCGGCAAGCCGGTGCAGGCCGAGCCGTGGGGTGCCCACGTCGCCACGGCCGACGACGCGGCCGTGCCGCAGGTCACCTTCACCGACCCCGAGGTCGCGAGCGTCGGCCTCACCGCCGACGCCGCCGGCAAGCGCGGCATCGACGTCAGGGTCGTGGACTACGACCTCGCGGCGGGCGCCGGTTCGGCGATCCACTCGGACGAGTACGAGGGTCAGGCGCGCCTGGTCGTCGACGAGACCCGCAAGGTGATCGTCGGCGCCACCTTCGTCGGCCCGGACGTCAGCGACCTGCTGCACGCCGCCACGATCGCGGTCGTCGGCGAGGTGCCGATCGACCGGCTCTGGCACGCCGTCCCCTCGTACCCCACGGTCAGCGAGGTCTGGCTGCGACTGCTGGACGCGTACGGCCGTCCGTGAGGAACCCGCTGATCGACTCCCCGATCTCGAGGCTCGGCTGCGCCTGGGCCACGGCCGTGGGGCTCGCGGTCGGGGTGCCGCTCAGCGTCGGACGCGGCCGCGTGGTCGGTGACCTGATCGTGTGCCGCGGACTGCCCCGCTGGGCGTTCAAGCGCGGCGGCACCTGCGTCGGTCGGGTGTACCTCACCCGGGACAACGACGGGCCGCACGTCCTCGAACACGAGGCCGTGCACGTCCGTCAGTGGCAGACGTACGGCATGCTGATGCCCGTACTGTACTTCCTGGCCGGCAGCGACCCGCTGTCGAACAGATTCGAGATCGAGGCCGGCCTCGAGAAGGGCGGATATCGATGACCCGCACCGTGATCATCACCGGGGCGAGCAGCGGCATCGGCCGCGAGGCCGCCCGCGAGCTCGCGAAGGGCGGCGCCGAGATCGGCGTCGTCGGGCGCAACCCCGAGCGCACGCGGGCCGTCGCCGACGAGGTGGGCGGGACGGCCTTCCTGGTCGACTACGACCGGCTCGACGACGTCCGGTCGCTGGCCGACCGCTTGCTCGACCGCTACCCCCGGATCGACGCCCTCGCGAACAACGCCGGCGGTCTCGTCAGCGAACGGGGCGTCACGGCGGACGGCTTCGAGCGCACCCTGCAGTCGAACCACCTGGCGCCGTTCCTGCTCACTCGACTGCTGCTGCCCCGTCTCGTCGAGAGCGGGGGCCGCGTGGTCTCGACAGCCAGCACGGCCAACCTGCTGGGCCACGTGCGGCTCGACGACCTCAACTGGTCGAAACGTCGCTGGGGCGGTGGGTGGCGCCAGTACGGCACGACCAAGATCGAGACCGTCCTCTTCATCCGCGAGCTCGCGAAGCGCACCGGGCTCGAGGCGTTCTCGTTCCACCCGGGCATCGTGGTCACCGGGTTCGGTTCGGACTCCCGCTCCATGCGGGTCGCGAACGTGCTGACCAACGGCAACTACGGCATCTCGGCCTCGGCCGGTGCCGTGCCGCTGGTCCAGCTCGCCGGGCCCACGACGATCGCGGTCGAGAGCGGCACCTACTTCGACCAGTTGAAGCCACACGGCCGCCTGCACCGTCAAGCGACCGACCCGCTGCTCGCCGAGGCCCTCTGGGAGCGCAGCTCCGAGCTCGTCGGCCTGCCCGCCGAGGTCTAGGCGCGACCCGGGAGCGAAGCGCAGGAGGCGCGACCGAGGTGGTCGCGCCTCCTGCGTTCTCGGGGGCCTCGCGTCAGGACTCGGACTTGCCGACCCGCCAGTAGCCCATGAAGGCGACCTGGCGCCGGTCGATGCCGACCTCGCTGACGAGGAAGCGACGGAGCGTCTTGATCGCCCCCGCCTCGCCCGCGAACCAGGCGTAGAGGTCGGAGCTGACGGCGGCACCGTGCGGATCGTCGCCCTGCGGGACGTCCCAGAGCAGGTCGTGGTCGACGTCGACCTCGCTCACCTCGACGCCGTGGTGCCAGGCGGTGACGTAGCGGGCCGTCCAGCGACGGACGGCGATGACCAAGGCCTCACCGTGGCCGGACGTCGCGTCGCGACGGGGCAGCCAGTGGACGTCCACCCCGGGAGGCGCGACGAGGTCGAGCTCGTCGGCCGCGGTCGGGACCTCGATGAAGACGCACCCCTTGGCGTCGGCCGGCAACGCCTCGACGATGGAGCAGATCGCCGGGGCCGCCGTCTCGTCGCCGGCCAACAGCACGGTACGCGCGTCACCGGGAGACCACTCGACCCCGCTGCCCGTGACGCCGCTCGTCGCGTCGGGACCGATCAGCATGAGGTCGTCGCCGACCCGTGCACGACCGGCCCAGGCCGAGGCAGGCCCGGTGTCACCGTGGCAGACGAAGTCGACGTCGACCTCGCGCAGCGCGGGGCGCGCGGCTCGCGCGGTGTAGGTGCGGAAGGCGTTCTGCTGCTCGGGCGGCAGGGCGCGCCACGAGGCGTACCAGTCGTCGGTGGGGAACGTGTCGTAGCCGGTGGCCTCGAGAGGCAGGACGACCTTGATGCGCTGGTCGAGGCCGTCGACGCCGAAGTCGCCCAGGTCGTCGCCGGTGAAGGTGATGCGCACGAACGAGGGGGCGAGGCGACGGACGGCCGCGACCCGGACGCGGTAGGGACGGTGGGCCGGCTTCGCCGGGCGCTCGACGGTGGCGGTGGCGGTGCCGGTGGACGTGATCGTCATCGAGGGGCGCCGGTCAGGCGTCGGCGGGGGTGCCGACGTGGAAGAGCTCGTGCAGGTCGTGCCGCAGGTCGTAGGCGAACGATGGCGGGCCACCGATCCAGACGACGTGCTCACCCGTCGCGACGGTCTCGGGTTCGACGTACATCTCGCCGAGCCAGGCCCGGACCGCCCGCTCGAGGGCCTGGCCGGGGGCACAGGCGGGGCCGGGGCCGGGGACGCCCGAGCGGCGGTCACGGGCGAGCCAGGTGACCGTGACGCGACCCGGCGAGGTGAGCGGCACGACGTCGTCGGCGCTCTCGACCTCGACGAACACCTGACCCCGGGCGCAGATCGGCAGGACCGAGAGCATCTCTCGCAGGACGGGGATCGACGTCGCGTCTGCGGCGAACAGGACGCGCAGGGCGTCGTGCGGCAGGGGCGGGTTCTGGTCTACGAGGAACATGTCCCCTCCAATATAGGTAAGGCTTGCCTCATCCGCCACACGGGTCTCTCGATTGACAGCGACCTCGCTGCCGTGATGGTAAGTTCTGTCGGGTTCGGGAGTCCGTCAGCGACGCCCGGCACAAGGGGCCGTGCCGTGTCCGACAGCAACACGGTGGCGGATCGCGTGGACCGGTTCAGCAGCGACCGGGACTCCCCCGCCGAACGACCGAGGGGCTCTCCCGCGCCCCCGGTCCCTCGTCGCCGTGGACGATCCGCCACGGCCATCCCCGGAAGGCCCCACCAGGTGCGCACCCTCCCCCTCTCCGCCGCCGTCGCCGCGCTGTTGCTCATCGTGACGGGCTGCTCGTCCGCCTCGTCCCCCGACGGATCGGGCACCCCCGACCCCGACGCGACCGTCACGGTCGGTCTCGTGCTCGAGCCGAGCGACCTCGACATCCGCACCACGGCGGGCATCGCACTCGACCAGGTGTTGATCGACAACGTCTACCAGGGCCTCGTCGGCCGCACGCAGGACAACGAGATCCGCGACGTGCTGGCCGCGAGCCACACGGTCAGCGACGACGGCCTCACCTACACGTTCACGCTGCACGACGGCGTGACCTTCCACGACGGTGCCGCGATGACGGCGGAGGACGTCGTCTGGTCGCTGTCGCAGGTCAAGGACGACGCCTCGCTCGCGAACCACGCCGACCTCGCCGCCGTCTCGACCATCACGGCGCCCGCCGCCGACACCGTCGTGCTCACGCTCTCGCGACCCGACTCGTCCCTGCTGTTCAACCTCACGGGGCGAGCCGGTCTCGTGCTGCAGCAGTCGGCGACGAACGACCTGTCGACCACGGCGAACGGCACCGGCCCCTTCGAACTGACGAGCTGGCGACAGGGCGACAACCTGCAGCTCGGGCGCTTCGACGACTACTGGGGCACCCCGGCGAAGGTCGCGGGCGTGACCTTCCGCTACGTGACCGACCCGTCCGCGGCGATCAACGCCTCGATCTCGGGCGACGTCGACGTGCAGACGGCGGTCGACGCGACCCTGTCGAGCCAGCTCGACGGCGTGGACGGCATCACGCTCGAGAAGGGCAAGACGACCGACAAGTACACCCTCGCGTTCAACAACGCCGTCGCACCGTTCACCGACGCGAAGGTCCGCAAGGCCCTGCGGCTGGCGATCGACAACGACGCGCTGATCGCCGCCGTCGGAGGGTCGGCCGTCGACCAGGGCGGCCCGATCCCCGAGCTCGACCCCGGCTACGCGGACCTCACGAGCGTCGACGCCTACGACCCCGACGAGGCGAAGAGCCTGCTCGCCGAGGCCGGCCACGACGGCGACCTGGCGCTGAGCCTCGAGTACCCCAACGTCTACCCGACCGCGATCGGTGACGTGCTGACGACGCAGCTCAAGGCCGTCGGCGTCACGTTGACGGTGCAGCAGGTCGACTTCAGCACCTGGCTCGACGACGTCTACGTCAACAAGGACTTCGAGCTCAGCATGGTGAACCACGCCGAGACCCACGACTTCTCGAACTGGGCGAACCCGGACTACTACTGGGGCTACGACAGTGCGCCCGTGCAGCAGCTCTACGCCGAGTCGATCGCGGCCACCGACCCGCAGGTCGCCGACGAGAAGTTGGCGGAGGCGGCGGAGATCGTCTCCGAGGACGCCCCCGCCGAGTGGCTCTACACGGCCACCACGCTGACGGCGATCCACGACGGCGTCACCGGGTTCCCGACGAGCTCGACCACGACCCGCCTCGACCTGGCTGACCTGGCCACGGCGGAGTGAGCCGCTTCGTCGTCGGCCGCCTGCTCCTCTTCGTCGGGGGGCTGGCCGTCGCGAGCGTGCTGATCTTCGCGACGCTGCGGTTACTGCCGGGCGACGTCGCCCAGGCGATCGCCGGGACGACCGGCTCGCCCGAGCAGGTGGCCGCCCTGCGTCAGCAGCTCGGCCTCGACCGTCCCGTCGTGGTGCAGTACCTCGACTGGGCCGGCGGGCTGGTGCGACTCGACCTGGGTGAATCGCTCGTCACGGGCACGCCGGTGATCGACGAGGTGCTCGACAAGCTGGCCGTCACCCTTCCGCTCGCGGCGCTCTCCCTGGTCTTCGGGTTGCTGATCGGCATCCCGCTCGGCGTGACGAGCGCACTCCGCCGCGGCCGCGCCTCCGGGGTCGTCCTCGGCACGGGGGCCCAGCTGCTGGCGGCCGTCCCGGTCGTCTGGGCGGGCATGCTGCTGATCGGCGTCTTCGCCGTGACGCTGCGGCTGCTGCCCACGCAGGGCTTCCCGGCCGACGGCTGGAGCGAGCCCGGGCGGGCGCTGCGCTCGCTCGTGCTGCCGGCCCTGACCATCGGCATCGTCGAGGGGGCCGTGCTGCTGCGCTTCACGCGCTCGGCGGCGCTCGGGGCCCTCGACCAGGACTACGTGCGGACGGCCGCCGCCAACGGCATGACCCGGTCGCGTGCCCTCGTGCGGCACGGACTGCCGAACGTCATGCTCAGCGTGGTGTCGATCCTCGGCCTGCAGGTGGCCGGCCTGATCGTGTCGGCCGTCGTCATCGAGCAGCTCTTCACGCTGCCGGGGCTCGGCCGCATGTTGGTAACCGACGTCGGTCGCCGCGACCTGACCAAGGTGCAGGGTGAGCTGATGACGCTGACCACGCTCGTGCTGTTCATCGGCCTCGTGATCGACGTCGTGCACCGGCGGCTCGACCCGCGCCTCCGCGAGGGCGACCGATGAGGCGCGGTGCGTTCGTCCGCGAACTGCTGCGTCGACCGCAGGGCGCGTTCGGGGTCGGCTGGTCGACCCTGATCGTCCTGTCGGCCCTGGTCAGCCGGTTCTGGACGCCGCTCGACCCGTTCGACACCGACCCGTACTCGGCCTGGCTGACGCCCTCGGTCGGGCACCCCTTCGGCACCGACTCGGTCGGCCGGGACATCTTCAGCTACGTCTTCGCCGCGACCGGCACGACGGTCGTGGTCGCCGTCGCCTCGGGCGTGGTCGCCACCGTGGTCGGGGTCGGCCTGGCCGCCCTGGGCTCGTTGACGGCGCGTTGGGTGCGCGAGTCGGTCGCCGTGCTGATCGACGTGCTCGTGGCGTTCCCCACGCTCCTCATCGCCATGGCCCTCGCCGCGGCGTTCGGCGGGTCGCTCACCGTCGTGGTCGTCGCGGTGGGCGTCGGCTACGGCTTGACGATCGCCCGGGTCAGCCGGTCCGAGATCCGCCAGGTCGCGCGGACCGACTACGTGCTCGCCGCCCGGGCGAACGGGCTCGGCACCGGGGCCGTGCTGCGTCGCCACGTGCTGCCGAACATCGCGCCCGTCTTCGTCGTCCAGCTCTCGCTGTCGATGGCCACGAGCGTGCTCGCCGAGGCGGGACTGTCGTTCCTCGGCTACGGCGCCCCCGCCGACACCGCCTCGTGGGGGCGTCTGCTGAGCGACCTGCAGAAGTTCATCGGCGTGCACCCCGGCTCGGTGGTCTGGCCCGGACTGGCCATCACGCTGACCGTCCTGGCGCTCAACCTGCTGGGCGACGCCGTGCGCGACGCCCCCGACCCGCGGCTGCGGTCCCGCCGTGCGGGACGCGACGTCCCGGTCGATCCGGCGACC
>NZ_LHOZ01000016.1:0-11855 GCF_001297205.1 Frigoribacterium sp. RIT-PI-h
GCGGTGACGTGGGGGAGGCGCGGTGCGCGTCGGACGGTGGGGTTCAGTCGGTCGGCGTCACGCGGTCGGCCTCACGCGGTCGGGTTCAACCCGCGGGCGAAGAAGCGCTGGAACGAGAAGAACACGATGATCGTCGGCAGCGAGGCGACCAGGGCGCCGGCCAGCGCGACCGGCGGGCCGTAGGTCGAGTAGTTGCCGGTGAGGTCGGCGAGGGTCGCCATGACCGGCCGGATGTTCGAGCTCGACGACAGGGTCAGGCCGAAGAGCAGGTCGTTCCAGATCCAGGTGAACTGGAAGACGAATGCCGCCATCAGCGCACTCGTCGACAGGGGCAGGTGCACCTGGAAGAACATGCGCGCCCAGCCGGCGCCGTCGAGCGACGCCGCCTCGCGCACCTCGTTCGGCAGGCCCGTCATGTGGCCCCGCACGACGAAGAACGCGAACGGGATCGTGAGGGCGACGTAGACGAGCAGCATGCCGTACTGCGTGTCGAACAGCGACGCCGCGGCGTAGCCGGTGAACAGGGGAGAGAGGAACGCCTGCAGCGGCAGGATCGTGCCGACGTAGATGACCCAGAACCACAGCGTCGGGCGCTTGAGCGGCATGATCGTCACCGCGAAAGAGGCCAGCGAGGCGATGAACACGGCGGCCCCGGCCCCGACGACCGAGTACAGCAGGCTGTTGAGCATGCCCTGGCCGACGTTCGCGTTCTCGAACGCCGTCCGGATGTTGGTGATCAGAGAGAACGAGGTCGGCCACCACGAGGGGGTGCCCGAGTACTCGCTGCTCAGCGTGAAGGCGTTCACGACGAGCAGCCACGAGGGGATCAGCCAGATCAGTGACGTGACCGTCAGGACGACGGCGAGCACGCGGCGGGAGGTCTTGGTCATCGGGGGCTCCTAGTCTCTCGCCGGCCGCAGTTGGCGACGCAGGTAGGCGTACGACGCGACGACGACCACGACGGTGAGGAAGACCGCCACCGCGGCCCCCGAGCCGTAGCGCGACAGGGTGAAGGTCTCGCGGTACATGGTCAGCGCGAGCGTCTCGGACGCCGTGCCGGGCCCGCCGTTGGTCAGCAGCAGCACCTGGTCGAAGACCTTGAGGCTGCCGACGATCGAGATGCCGACGACGACGATCGTCATGGGCCGCAGCTGGGGGAAGGTCACGGACCGGAAGAGTCGCCAGCCCGAGGCGCCGTCGAGCTGGGCGGCCTCGAGCGTGTTCGGCGGGATCGACTGCAGGCCGACGAGGAAGAGGATGACGCACGCGCCCGTCGCCTGCCAGGTCGTCGCGACGATCATCATCACGGTGTTCAGCGGCCACTGCAGCAGCCACTGCGACACCAGGGGATCGAGCCCGAGGAGGCGCAGCAGCGTGTCGAGACCGCCGTCGGTCGAGAGCATGAAGGTCCACACCACCGCGGTGGCGGACCCCGAGATCGCGTACGGCAGGATCACCGCGAAACGGGCGACGGCGCCCAGCTTGAGCTTCCACGTGCCCACGGCGATCGCGAGGCCGAGGCCCACGGGCAGCACCAGCGTGCCGACGACCCAGAAGAACGTGTTCAGCACCGACTGGCCGAACGCCGGGTCGGCGAACATGGCCGTGTAGTTGTCGAGCCCCACCCAGGTGCGGGTGAAGCCGTTGTCGTCGAAGAAGCTGCGGTAGATGGTGAACGCGAACGGCACCACGAGCAGCAGCACGACGAGCGCGACCGCCGGTGCGAGGAAGGCCGCGCCGGCGAGCGGCGCCCGGCCGGGACGATGCGGGACGACGACGGAGGCGCGGGTCGGGTCGCCCGACGGAGCCGCGGCTTCTCGGGGGACCGGGGGCTGGGTGAGGGTCATGCGGCGTCCCAGATCTTCCACTCGGTGCGGGCCCGGGCCTCCATCGACCGGAGGGTCGACTCGCCGTGCTGCGTGCTCGGGGTCACCATGAACGACCCCAGGTCTTGCACGTTGCCCTCGACCAGGGGCGTCGGTGAGGCCTCCCAGTAGCGGATGAGCTCGGTCGGCTTGCTCGCGGCGATGTCGGCGGCCAGGACTTTCACGAGGTCGGACTTCGGCAGGGCCGCGGGGTTGGGGCTGGTGTCGCCCAGGAATCCGACCCAGGCCTCTTGCACGTCGGTCGACAGCCAGTTGCGCGCGACGTCGACGGCCGCGTCGCGTCGGTGGGCCTTGACGGGCACCGAGAGGGAACCGCTCTCGACGATGACGGCCGGGGCCGTCGACGAGGTGCGGGGAGGGACCCGGAAAAACCCGATGTCGTCGTCGGTCAGACCGGAGGCCAGCAGGGTGTTCGCGAACCAGGTGCCGTAGAGCATCATGCCGAAGCGGCCCTCGGACACCAGACCGGGCAGGTCGTTCGACGTGACGTCGGGGGCGGAGAAGAACCCGTCGGCGTACATGGTCGACCAGAGGCCCATGGCCTCGCGGGCCGGGTCGTCGACGTAGCTCGCCTCGTTCGTCGTCACGGCCGCGTAGTAGTCGGGGTCGATCGAGGCCAGCAGCTGCATGAACCAGATCTCGGACTCCCATGTCGTCGCGCCAGGGGCCAGGAACGGGGTGATGCCGGCGTCCTTCAGGGTCTGGGCGGCGCTCATCAGGTCGTCGAAGGTCGTGGGGACGTCGATGCCGTTCTCGGCGAAAGCTCGCTTGCTGTAGAAGACGGCGTAGTAGCTCTTGTAGAGCGGGACCCCGTAGGCCTTGCCCTCGTACGTGAACGAGTCACGCTGGGCCGGGTCGACCCACCCGCGACCGATGGCGTCGTCCCAGACATCGTTGAGGTCGGTCAGGATGTCGGCCCGGGCGATGTCTTGCAGGCGGTAGCCGTTCGTCCACTTGATCAGGTCGGTCGTGCTGTTCGTCTGAGCCGTCATGCGGATGACCTGGTTGTAGTTCGCCACGCTGGCGATCGAGCGCGAGGTGATGCGGTAGCCGATGCGCGCCGCCAGCACGTCGGACGCGGCGTCGTAGCCGGGGCCCCAGGTGGGGTTGTCGCTGTTCAGCGTGACCGTGCCGGGGGCGGACGGACGCGTGTCCGTGCCGCGGGCACAGGCCGCCAGGGTCGCGGTCAGCAGCCCCACGCCACCCAGGGCGAGTGCCGTGCGCCGGGTCACCGTGGGGCCGCCGGGGATCGGGTGGGCCATGGTCGTTTCCGTTCGTCGTTGAATTGATAACGTTACCAACACCGTGCCACAGTCCTCCAGGTTTGACAAGCGGAGGTGGGCCTGTATATCTGGGGGGATGGCGGCAGGGGCAGGATCACGGTCGGCCGACACCGGTCCGACGGGTACGGGCCGAGGGGCCGCCGTCACGGTGAAAGACATCGCGCGGGTGGCCGGCGTCAGTCCGATGACCGTCTCGCGGGTGCTCTCCGGGGGCAAGAACGTCCGACCCGCCCTGCGTGAACACGTCGAGCGGGTCGTCGCCGAGGTCGGCTACCACCGCAACGAGAACGCCCGCAGCCTGCGGCCCGGGCACCGCTCGGGTCTCGTGGGCGTCATGATCACGAACATCGCCAACCCCTACTACGCCGGTGTGGTCCAGGGGATCGAGCAGGTCGTCGCCGCGACGGGGCGGCGCATCCTCGTCGGCACGACCAACGAGGACTCCGATCTCGAGCGCCAGCTGCTGTCCGACTTCCTCGGGCGCCAGGTCGAGGGCCTCGTCGTCGTCCCCGTCGGCGGGGACGCCGACCGCTTCCTGCCCGAGCGGCTCGCCGGCGTCCCGCTCGTCCTCGCCTCGCGGACCGTCGACGGCGTCCAGGCCGACGCCGTCCTGATCGACGACGTCGAGGGGGCTCGGCAGGCGGTCTCCCACATGCTGGACGAGGGGCACCGACGCATCGCGTTCCTGGGCAACAAAGAGACGGTCTCGACCGGGCGTCGTCGTCTGGCCGGCTTCCGGGCTGCCCTCGAGCAGCGCGGGCTGTCCGTCGACGACGACCTGGTCGTCTTCGGGCTGCAGGAGGCTGCGGCGTCCGAGGCGGTGACGCGTGACCTCCTCGAGACCGACGACCCGCCCACGGCGATCTTCGCCGCGAACAACCGCATCAGCGTGGGGGTGCTGCGCGCCCTGTCGCAGCGGGCATCGGGCTCGCAGGGGGCGGCGGTGCCGCGACTGTTCGCCTTCGACTCGTTCGACTTCGCCGACATGGCGCCCGTCCCGCTGTCGGTGATCGACCACGACCCCCTCGAGCTGGGTCGCGCGTCGGCGCGGATGCTGCTGGCGCGCCTCGACGGATCGACCGAGGGTGAGCCTCCGCAGCTCGTCGAGCTGCCGGTGCACATCGTCCACCACTGAGACCGCCTGGCCGGTTCGGGCGGCCCTCGACCGGGCCCACCGTGTGCTCGCCGTTGCTGCCGTCCGGGCCGTCCGTTAGTGTTGGTAACGTTATCAACGAAAGCAGGCGAGCATGACCACCTCCGTCCCCGCCGGCGTCGTCCCCGGCGCCTACGACAAGCCCCCCGCCATCGAGCTGCCCGGGGGGCCCCGGGCCTGGACGGGCCCCGACGCCTGGGGCCGGCTCGCCGACCTGCTCGGGCCGGGCGTCGTGCTGGCCGTCGACACCTACCCCGGCAGCGACCTCGAGGCGCTCCGTCGCGAGCTGCAGGCGGTCGCGCCCCGCGCCTCCTTGATCGACGTCGAGGAGGCCGCGGCCCGCACGACCGACGAGATCGACGCGCTCATCGCGCGCGACCTCACCGACGACCGCGTCTTCGGGGTGCTCAGCCACCACACGCTCGACGAGTTCTACGACGCGGACCGTCTCGCCGCCGTGGCGGACGAGGTCGAGCGCGCCGACGGGCACGTCGTGCTCTACGGCTGGGGTGCCGCCCTCGTCCCGGTCGACGTCGACGTGGTCGTGCTCGCCGACCTCGCGCGGTGGGAGATCCAACGACGACAGCGTGCCGGGGCGCCCAACTGGCGGGCCGACAACGGCGACGAGGACCAACTGCGCAAGGTCAAGCGCGGGTACTTCGTCGAGTGGCGGACGGCCGACCGGCACAAGCGCGCGCTCTTCGACCGGCTCGACTTCGTGCTCGACGCGAACGACTCGATGGCCGGTGCCAAGCTCGTCGAGGCGCGGACCTTCTTCGCGGGCCTCGAGATCGCCTCGCGCCGACCGTTCCGGGTCGTCCCCTTCTTCGATCCCGGGGTCTGGGGCGGGCAGTGGATGAAGACGGTCCTCGAGGTCGGCGACGAGAGCAACTACGCCTGGTGCTTCGACTGCGTGCCCGAGGAGAACAGCCTGCTGCTCTCCGTCGACGACACGGTCGTCGAGCTGCCCGCCCTCGACCTGGTGTTCCGCCACCCGCGCGAGCTGCTCGGTGCCCGGACCCACGCGCGGTTCGGGGCAGAGTTCCCCATCCGCTTCGACTTCCTCGACACGATGGACGGCGGCAATCTCTCGTTGCAGGTCCACCCGCTGACCGACTACATGCAGGACGTCTTCGGCATGCCGTACACGCAGGACGAGAGCTACTACCTGCTCGACGCGGCGGACGACGCGGTCGTCTACCTCGGGCTGCGCGAGGGCGTCGACCGCGGCGAGATGGAGTCGGCGCTGCGCACGGCGGCCGACGGCGGGGAGCCGTTCGACGCCGAACGATACGTCGCCGCCTTCCCGGCCGCGAAGCACGACCACTTCCTGATCCCGGCCGGCACGGTCCACTGCTCGGGCTCCGACTCGATGGTGCTCGAGATCTCGGCGACGCCGTACATCTTCACCTTCAAGATGTGGGACTGGGGACGCCTGGGCCTCGACGGTGTGCCGCGGCCGGTCCACCTCGATCACGCCCTCGCCAACATCCAGTGGGACCGTGACGAGCGGTTCGCCCGCGACGAACTGGTCGACCAGGTGACCGAGGTCGCGCGCGGCGACGGCTGGGTGGAAGAGCGCACGGGGCTGCACGAACTCGAGTTCATCGAGGTGCGTCGGCACTGGTTCGACGACGTCGTGCCGCACGACACCCGGGGCACCGTCAACGTGCTCAACCTCGTCGAGGGGGCGGAGGCCGTCGTCGAGAGTCCGACCGGGGCGTTCGAGCCCTTCGTGGTCCACTACGCCGAGACGTTCATCGTGCCGGCGGCCGTCGGGCCGTACACCGTCCGCCCGTACGGGCGCGGTGTCGGGCAGCGGCTGGGGACCGTCAAGGCATCGGTGCGGGGCACGGCCAGGGACGAGTGAGCGGCCCGGCGGGGCGGGCTCGGCTGGGCCAGTCGGCCTGGCCGGGTCGGCCCGGCCGGGTCAGTTCTGGTCGGCCCAGCTGGCCGCGCCGAGCAGGGGTGCGTGGTCGCCGAGCGTGCCGGGGGCGACGGTGCGCCCCCTGGCCGAGCCGGGGACGCCCTGCCCGAGGCCTGCCCTGAGGGGCGCGCCGATCACATCCCACGAGCGTGAGACGCCACCGCCCACGACGACGGCCTCGGCCCCGAACCCGTCGACGCACGGCCGCAGGGCGTCGCCCAGGGCCGTGAAGGTCGCCGTCACGATGTCGCTCGCCACGGGGTCGCCGGCTCTGGCGAGGTCACAGATCTGCTCGACGGTACGGTCGTCGCCGGTCCGTCGCCGGTACCCGGTGCGGAGCGCCGGGGTCGAGACCGTCTCCTCGAGAGGGCGGCCGTCGACGGTGAGTGTGTGCACGTTCCCGTCCTGGGGCACTCCGGCACCGTCGGTCACGGGCCGACCCTCCACGAGGAAGGCCGAGCCGACCCCCGTCCCGAGCGTCACGCAGATCAAGCGGCCGGCGCCGACACCGGCGCCGGACGACCACTCGCCCACGGCGTACGCGACGGCGTCGTTGACGAACCCGACCGACGCCGGGGACGTGCCCAGCGCCTCCGCGAACGAGGCGCGCAGGTCGACGCCGGACAGGGCGGCGAACTTGTCGACGCCGTCGAAGCTGCCGCGGCCGGCGTCGTAGTCGAAGGGGCCGGGCAGCGCCACGACCCACCGCGTCGGCGCGGGGCGACCGGCCGACACGGAGGCGCGGGCCGCGTCCGAGGCGGGTTCGGTGAGCCGGGTGAGCAACACGTCGCGGGCCGCGTGCGGGTCGAGGGTGGCCCGGTGTTCGTCGGTGAGCCGACCGTCGATGACGACTGCGGCCGTGACGTGGCCCCCGCCGACGTCCACGACGCCGACGGGGGCCACCATCCGTTGATCGCTGCTCAACTGATCTGGCCCAGGCGGTCGGACGACCAGCCGAGCGCCGCGAAGATCTGCACCATGGCGGACTGGTCGAGCGTGGCCGCAGGGCGTTCGGGCAGGTAGTCGCCGCCGCCGCTCGGTTGGAAGTGGAACAGCCCGGTGGCGGGGTCACGGTTGTCCCGCCAGGTGGCGTCGGCGTACTCCTGGATGGTCGCGCGATAGGCGGGGTCGTGCTGCACGGAGTCGAGGAGCAAGAGGTCCTTGAAGTAGAACGAGTTGAAGATGGCGGGCTGCTGTTGCAGACGGCCTTCGGCGCCCCAGTAGGCGAGCGAGCCGCGGGCGTCGTCGGTGGCCTTGGTCAGCCACGTCGGGTCGTCCGTCGCGCGGTACAGGATCGTCGCCGTGGCGATCATCGCACCCGAGTTGTACGTCCACAGCGTCGGGTCGACCGTGCCGTCGTCGTGCCGACTGTTCTGGTAGAGCCCGGGGGACTGCTTCAGGCACGACTCGTTCCAGTCGTAGGCCTGCGTGCTGAAGCGCAGGTAGGCGTTCTCGCCGGTCTCCTCGTAGAGGTGGGCCGCGAGCTGGGCGGCGAGGCCCGTCACGTTCGCGCCGCGCGTCGTGTTGTCGGCGGTGTCGATCCAGTCGACCCCACCGGGGCAGGCGAGCGTCGGGTCGGCGTTCCAGCCCCGCGAGGCGATGGTGAACGCGGCGCGGGCCCGGTCGAGGTACTGCGGGTCGCCCGTCGCGTGGAACTGGCTGATGAACGACAGGCCCACCACGCCGTTGTCGTCGTAGTAGACGTCGCCGCCCGTGCCGAGCGGGGCGGGCAGGTACGACTGGTAGCCGGGGCGCCCACCGGGCGCGACGGCGAAGTAGTTCTCGAGACCGTCGACCCGTGCCCGGGCGGAGTTCGCGTAGGCCGGGCCGACGCCCGGCAGGCCCTGCAGGTCGAGGGCGGCCTGGGTCGCCTCGCGGTACTCCCAGAGGAACGACCAGGGGTTGCCTTCGGCCGTGTTCGTGTTCTCGCGGTAGAGGCCGTGGCCCGCGGCGCCGGTGTAGAGGTGGTCCTGCAGGGCGTCGTACGAGATCGACGCGCGAGTCTGCCAGACGGGATCGGGCGAGGTCGCAGCCTCGGCCTCGGCGGGGTGCCCGGCGACGGTCAGGCCGGTCACGAGCGAGAGGGCGACGAATGCTCCGAGAGCACCTCGGCGCGTCGGGGAATGCAGAGTGGACACCATTGACGATCCTGCCTTCGAGGGGTGGTTGGTATCGTTACCATATGCAGCCCCGCGGTCGTTGTCCAGAGCCGGGCGGCGGACCCCTGACGCGCACCGCGCCTCCTTGGTTGTCTGGGGGCGGCGCGTCAGCGACCGCGACGCACGAGAGAGAAGAGACCACATGTCGACCTGGTTGATCACCGGATGCTCCACGGGGCTGGGGCGCGCCTTCGCCGAGGAGGCGCTGGCCCGCGGGCACGACGTCGTCGTCACCGCGCGCGACGCCTCCGCCGTGCAGGACATCGCCGACGCCCACCCCGACCACGCCGTGGCCACCGCGCTCGACGTCACCGACGCTGACCAGGTGACCGCGGCCGTCGGCCTCGCCACCGAGCGGTTCGGCGGCGTCGACGTGCTCGTGAACAACGCCGGCTACGGCTACCGCTCCGCCGTCGAGGAGGGCGACGACGCCGACGTGGCGCGCCTCTTCGACACGCACTTCCACGGCAGCGTGCGCACCATCAAGGCCGTGCTGCCCGGCATGCGCTCCCGTCGCAGCGGCACGATCGTGAACCTGTCGTCGATCGGCGCCCGCCGCACCGGCCCGGGCTCGGGCTACTACGGCGCCGTCAAGGCCGCCCTCGAGCAGATGACCATGGCCCTGCGCACCGAGCTCGCCCCGCTCGGCATCACGGCGACGGTCGTCGAGCCGGGCTCGTTCCGCACCGACTTCTCGGGCCGCTCGCTCACGCAGTCCGCCACGCCCATCGCCGACTACGCCGAGACGGCCGGCAAGCGCCGCATCGAGGCCGACACCTCGGACGGCACCCAGCCCGGCGACCCCGCCGCCGGCGCGCGCCTGCTCGTCGACGCGGTCGAGTCGGGCCGGGCGCCGTACCTGCTGCTGCTCGGCTCGGACGCCGTCGAGATCGTCACTGGTGCGCTCGACGACCTCCGCGGTGACGTCGACACGTGGGCCGACCGCAGCCGCGCGACCGACTTTGGCGCCTGAGGGTCCGTCTCGCGAGCAGCGCGCTCCGCTCGCGGGCGACGCGACCACCCGCAGGAGGCGCGGTGCCGGTCCGGCCTGCACCGCGCCTCCGTCGCGAGGCTGAAATCGCCTCTGGCCTCTGGTCCGTGACTCCTGTGCGGGTTAACGTGACTGATGGCTGCGATGAAACTGCAGTTCTGCATTCGGCTATGGGTCGAAGGCGTCCCAGGGAGGAAGACCATGACGAGGACTCACCACCCCCTTCGTCACGGCGATCCGACGGGTCGCCCCTTGGTCGTCGAGGTCGAAGCGGTCGAGAAGTCCTATGCGGGCTCTCCTGTCCTGCGGGGAGTCACCTTCGGGGTGTCCCGTGGCGAGATCTTCGGGCTGCTCGGCCCCAACGGTGCCGGCAAGTCGACCCTGCTCGAGAGCATCGTCGGCCTGCGGCGGATCGACTCCGGCTCGATCTCGGTGCTCGGGCACGAGCCCACCTCGGCCAGGGCGTTCATCACGTCCCGGGTGTCGGTGCAACCTCAATCGGCCAGCCTCTTCGAGACCCTCTCCGTGGTCGAGACACTCCGGCTCTACGCGTCGTTCCACGAGTCCCCTCGGCCCGTCGCCGAGGTCATGGACGAGATCGGCCTCGTCGAGCAGGCGACCACCTGGTCCCGGGACCTCTCCGGCGGGCAGCTGCGGCGCCTCCTGCTCGGAGTCGTCCTCATCGGCGACCCCGAGATCGTCGTGCTCGACGAGCCGTCGGCAGGCCTCGACCCGAAGGCCAAACAGGGTCTCCTCGCCGTCGTCCGGCAGCTGAGGGATGCCGGCGTCACCGTGCTCTTCTCCACCCACGACATGCAAGAGGCCACGCAGGTGTGCGACCGGGTCGCCATCCTCGTCGACGGTGCCGTCCAGGCGCTCGATTCACCGGCGGAGCTCGTGCGGCTGAGCGGTCTCATGAGCACCGTCTCGTTCGTCGTCGACGTCGACGCGGACATCGCCGACCTGCGTGCCGCCATCACGGTGACGTCCTTCGAGGAGTCTCTCGTGCCCGACGGGCGGAAGATCGAGATCACGACCGAGGACCCCGATTCCGTGATGCGAGCCGTGACCTTCCGCTCCACCATCCGAGCCCGGGACTTCACGGTGCAGCGCAGCACGCTCGAGAACTACTTCCTCGATCTCGTGTCGACGACCGGCCGAGAGTCCCGAACGCAGGGCGACACAGACGGGAGCCACGCATGACCGCCACCGGCACGCGACGGAGCGACGTGGCCGAGCCCGTCGCCGTCCGCTCGGCCTTCGCCGAGTTGAGCACATGGAACGCCAAAGAGCTCTACCGCGATCGAAAAGGGTCGTTCTCGATCCTCTTCATGTTCTTCTTCTTCTTCCTTCTCATCGTCGGATTGAACTTCGTCGTCAACTACGGCAACCGCCCCGACCCCGTGATCGCGGTGAGTGGAGAGCAACCCGTGGTCGACGACGTCCTCGCGTCACTCGAGCGCGCAGGCATCCCGGCCTCCTCCGCCGCCACCGCGTCCGCCGACACGAACGCCGTCGTCACCGTCGACTCCGACCGCGCGCTCATCACCCTCGACTCGGACGACGCTCCGCGCTGGATCGCCGTCGCCGCGGCCGTGGGCGAGAGCGGCTACACCCCGGGCGACGTCGTGGTCGTCGACGACACGGGCGCACCGCAACTCGACCTGCTGCGGTCGAACCTCGCGGGGGTGGCGGCGATCGGCTTCATGGCGATCACGTTCATGGGCACGGCGGTGCCCGTCGTGTCGCTCCGACAGCGGGGCACCCTTCGCCTGCTCGGCACCACACCCGTCCGGAAGCTCACCTTCATCGCGGCCCAGACTCCGGTCCGCTTCGGGCTGGGGGCCGTCGTCGGCGCCGTGGTGGTCGCCGTCGCCGCGTCGCTCGGCTACCTCGACCTGGCGAGCACGTTGCGGCTCGTCGTCACGTTCGTGCTGGGTCTGCTGATGTTCTTCGCCTTCGCATACCTGCTGGCATCCCGGTCCCGGAACGCGGAGATCATCAACCAGGTGAGCGTGCTCGTACCTGTGCTCGCCCTCTTCGCCTCGGGTGACGTCTTCCCCAAGGACTTCCTTCCCGACGGCGTCCTCGTGGCACTGGACGTGCTGCCGACGACCTGGTTCATGCAGGCCGCAGGGCGTGACCTGACGGGTACCGAGGGCTTCGCGAGCGTCTACGTCCTCTGGGCCATGATGCTCGGCACGACCGTCGTCGTGTCGGCTCTCGCCGCCAAGCTCTTCCTCTGGGACGACCGCGAACGATGAGAGAGGCGGCACTCGGCCGCGGCTGACGCGACCGCCTGCAGGAGGCGCGGGGCCGGTTCAGGCGGCACCGCGCCTCCTGCAGGTGGCCCGCCCCCGGGTCGGGACGGCCTCGGGTCTCAGCCGGCGGCCGGCCCCGAGCCGGCCGGCCCCGGCAGGGGCGGAGCGGCGGGCGCGGGGGGCCCGGCTCCCATG
>NZ_LHOZ01000015.1:0-11500 GCF_001297205.1 Frigoribacterium sp. RIT-PI-h
CCTGCCGGCCCCCGGGTGCGCCCGACACCCCCCCGCGCCCCCAACACCCCGGACCCGACCCCCAACCCCCACGTGCCCCCGCCGCCCCTCGCCGCCCTCGTCAGCGGGGCCGCCGTCCCCCCCGTGGCCGGCATCGCCGCCCCCCGGGCCGCCGCCCACGCCGCCGGCCCCACCCCTGCCCCAGCGTCCACGGCGGCTCCCCGCACGACCGCTAAGACGACCGCCACGACGACCCCGCAGACCATCCGCACCGCCAGCAGCGCGACCCTCTACAAGGGCGGTCTGTTCGTCGACACGAACGGCGAGGCCGCCCGTGCCGCGGCGACGCTCTCGTCGCAGGGCCGCACCGCCGAGGCGTCGGCCGCCCGCACGATCGCCCAGCAGTCCGTCGCCACCTGGCTCGGCGGCTGGTTCACCGACGCGCAGCTCGTGCAGAAGATCGACGCCACCGTCGCCGCCGCCGAGAAGAAGGGCACCACGCCCGTCTTCGTCACCTACAACATCCCCAACCGCGACTGCGGCAGCCACTCGGCCGGGGGTTCCGCCGACAACGCGGCCTACCTCCGCTGGAACCAGCTCGTCACCTCGCGCCTCGCCGGTCACCGTGCCGCCGTCATCGTCGAACCCGACGCCCTCGCCCTGATCAGCAACTGCCCCACCCAGACGAACGGACGTGAGGCGACCATCGCCGCGGCCGTGGCGGCACTCGCCGACGCCGGGGTGCCGGCGTACATCGACGCCGGCAACTCGAACTGGGTGCCGCCGCAGACCATGGCCGCGCGCCTCAAGGCCGCGGGCGTGGACCGGGCCCGGGGCTTCGCGACCAACGTCTCGAACTACTACCCGGTCGAGTCCGAGCGGGCGTACGCCGAGAAGGTGTCGCAGGCTTCGGGAGGCGCGCGCTACGTGATCGACACGTCACGCAACGGTCGCGGCTGGAAGGGCACGTGGTGCAACGCCCCAGGCGCCGGCCTGGGGTCGGTACCGTCCGTCCAGACCGGCTCGACGAAGCTGGACGCCCTCCTCTGGATCAAGACGCCCGGAGCCAGCGACGGACAGTGCAACGCCGGGCCGGCGGCCGGCCAGTGGTTCGCGTCGTACGCCGTGCAGCTCGTCGCCAACCGCAAGGTCGGCTGAGTCCCCGGGGGCGGTCCAGGACCGTCTGCGTAGACTCTCCTTCTGCCCGTACACCGAACGGTGCACGTCCGCCCGCTCGATCCACGAGTTCTCTCGAGTCCGAGCGAGCGACCAGTGCCTTCGATGACCGAGAGGACACCGCGTGAGCGACCTTCGCGACCGATCCGGCCGTGGCCGCCGAGCTGCCCGACCCGAGGGGACCGCCTCCGGTCGCCGTGCCACCCCGGCGACGACGGGAGTCGCCCGTCACGGCCGGCTGAAGAGCGGAGGCCCGGTGCGGGCCGTCACGAAGGTGGTCGCCGCCTCCGTGGCCGTGCTGCTCGTCAGCGGAGCCTCGGTCGGTGCGATCGCGGCGTATCAGGTGCGCAGCGACCTCGGCACGGGTGTCGAACTGCAGGCGGCCCAGGGCGAGACCACCAAGCCCGCGCCCCCGTCGATCAGCGAGTACGAGGGCGGCTTCAACATCCTCGTCGTCGGGACCGACAACGACGCCAGCCAAGACCAGGGCGCCTTCGGCGAACGCGACGCGACCCTGAACGACGTCAACATCCTGCTGCACGTCTCGGCAGACCACAGCAACGCGACGGCCGTCAGCATCCCGCGCGACATGGTCGTGCCCATCCCGTCGTGTGCGAAAGAGGACGGCTCCGGGTACTACTCGGCGATGTCGGCCCGGCCGATCAACGAGGCCTACTCGTACGGCGGGCTCAGTTGCGTCGCTTCGACCGTGTCGAGCCTGACCGGTCTCGACATCCCCTTCGCGGGCATGATCTCGTTCAACGGCGTCATCGAGATGTCGAACGCCATCGGCGGTGTGCCGGTCTGCGCAGCCACCCCCATCAAGGACCGCTACACGGGTCTCGACATCCCGGCCGGCGAGTCCGTGCTGTCCGGGGCCGACGCCCTGGCCTTCCTGCGCACCCGCCACGGCGTGGGCGACGGGTCCGACCTCGGCCGCATCAGCAGCCAACAGGTCTACCTCTCGTCGCTGCTGCGGACGGTGAAGAGCGCCGACACGCTCAGCAACCCCACGAAGCTCTATTCGCTGGCCCGTGCCGCGGCCAGCAACATGACCCTGTCCGACCAGCTGACGAAGATCGACACCATGGTGCAGATCGGCCTCGCGCTGCGAGACCTGCCGCTCGACTCCGTCAACTTCGTCCAGTACCCCGGCACGACCGGTGGCTCCGGCGTCTACGAGGGCAAGGTGCAGCCCGACAAGGCCGTGGCGACCCAGCTCTTCGACGCGATCAAGAACGACGTCCCGTTCTCGATCCCCGAGGGCAGCACCGGCATCGGTTCCGAGAGCACCGCCACGGGTGACGGATCGGCTTCGAGCCAGGCCCCGGCCGCTCCGGTCGAGACGTCCTCGCCGGCCCAGACCGCGGCTCCGGTCGACACGGCGGCCCCCACCGATCCGGGCGCGGGAGCGGCGACCACGCCGCCGACGACCGAGGTCATCGAGGGCCTCACGGGTCAGACGGCGGCCGACCAGACCTGCTCGGTCGCGTTCGGCTCGAACTAGGCGCACGGCCGAGAAGTCGTCCCGGCGAGTAACCAGCTCGCCGGGACGACCGGTGACCTCAAGCGGCGGCCCGAACCGGCACGCATGAGAACCCCGCGATGCCGGGATCAGGGGTGCGGCACCGTGGGGGGTGTGGAGGCCGGCGTCGATGCCGGCGGAGCCCCTCGGACGCAGCCGTTCGGGTGCGGCGCTCGATGATGGGGCACGTGACGCGACGACTGTCGGGGAGCGTGTTCGGCAAGGGTGAACGGGCTCGTGCTGTCGAGCCACTGCCCCTCGGCCGTCGTCGGCGTCAGGGGTACTCTATGTGTCGGCACAAATGCCGACAAGCCGATCACGCCCCCCAGAGCGGGTGGGGCACGGGTGGTTCTGTCCACGCCCCTCCGTGCCCGACGTCCGACCGGTCGCGGGCTCGGTTTCGGCATCTGGCTCTCGGGCCGCTATGCTGGTCCCTGCGCGTTCGCTCGCGAGCCGCATGGAGCCGTCGCATAGTTCGGCCTAGTGCACCACCCTGCTAAGGTGGAGTTCCCTTTGTGGGAACCGTGGGTTCAAATCCCACCGGCTCCGCGGAAAGCCACGTCGGTTCTCTCTCTCGCCAGAGATGTTCCGGGGTGGCTTTTCTTCTGTCCGCTCCCGGGCGCCCCGGCGTCCCCCGGTGCGGTGCTCTCCCAGACGCCTGCGGCGTAGCGTGACAGGTGACGACGAGTCGTCTCGACTGCAGGGAGAACCACCGGTGAAACGCATCCACTACGCCGACGAGTACCTGGTCACCGGCGACGAGATCGCGGCGGCCGTCGTCGAGTACGCGCGGGCACTGGCCATGCAGAACGAGTCCGACATGGTCGACCTGCCGGGCATGGATCGTGGCGGCGTCCACCAGCGGTTCCAGATCCTGCTCGGCCCGGCGAGCCAGATGCTCGTCTCCGAAGAGCAGACCGACGAGGTCGAGATCGACGACGACCACCTGGTCGACGACATCGAGGCCCGCATCGACCGGCTGCGGCGCGTCGAACCCCAGACGAGCGATCCCACCGACGGCATCCCCCTGGACGCCGACGAGTTCTGAGTCCTGCAGCGTCGACGACACCTGTCGCCAGGTCGGTGTCAAGGCCCCGCGTGAGGCCGGTCGGCCGACTAGCGTCGGGACGATGACTACTCCCGCGCCCGCGCGCCCCGCCGCGACCGTCGTCCCGGTCACCCTGGGAGGCGCGGGTCCGGTCGTCGGGACCGCCACCGCTCTCGTCGTCGACCAGCTGCGATCCGGCCAGGCACCGACGGTCGACGAGGCCCTCGACCTCGCGGTCGAGCTCGGTCGACACGGCGCTCTGCCCGGACTCGGATCGACGGCCGACCTCTGGCAGGCCCTGGCCACGCTCGCCGCGCACGACCTCGGTGCGGCGCGAGCCGTCGAACCGCACCTCGACGCGCTCGCCATCCTCGACCAGCACGCCGAGGACGTCGCCGCGACGTCCCCCGAGACCCTGCCCGACGAGGACGGCGGCGAGGGCTCCGTGCTGCCCGCCCGCGCCCGCACCGACGACTCCTTCACCTGGGGCGTGTTCGCCGCCGAGGGCCCCGGAGTCCGCCTCGAGGGCTCACGTCGCTCCGACGCGACCGGCGCCTGGTCGCTGACGGGCACGAAGCCCTGGTGCTCGCTCGCGGGCACGGTCGACGGCGCCCTGGTCACCGCCTGGGTCGGTGACGAGCGGCGGCTGTTCTCGGTCGACCTCCGTCAGCAGGGCGTCACCGTCACGGCCGACGCCTGGCCCGCCCGGGGGCTGGTCGAGATCCCGTCCGGCCCGGTCGACTTCGACGACGTCGAGGCGCACGAGGTCGGCGCGCCCGGCTGGTACCTCGAGCGTCCCGGTTTCTCCTGGGGCGGCATCGGCGGCGCGGCGTGCTGGCACGGCGGCGCGGCCGGGGCGGCCCGCCCGCTGCTCGCCGCGGCGGTGACCGCCTCGTCGCGCGCGCCGGAGCGCCCGGCCGACCCGCACCTCCTGCAGGCCCTCGGCCTCGTCGACACGCGGCTGGCCGACGCCCGCCGGGCGCTGGTCGAGGCCGCCGACCTCGTCGACGCCGGCGAGGCGACCGGTGAGGCGGGGCGGCTGCTGGCCAAGCGCGTCCGCGGGACGGTCGCGCACGCCCGCGACGAGGGGCTGGCCCCGGCCCCCCGTGCCCTCGGCCCCGCGCCGCGGGCGACCGACGCGGCCCACGCCAAGCGTGGCGCCGACCTCGAGCTCTACCCCCGCCAGCCCCACGGCGAACGCGACGACGCGTCGCTCGGTCAGACGGTGCTCCGCGACGCCGCCCGCGACGGGCTCCCCACGTAGTGAGCTTCGACGGTCGCGCGCCGGGGACGCCGGTCGAGACCTGGGAGGCCGACCCGCGCCTCCTCGCCCTGCCGTCGCTCGACGGCACTGTCGACCCGTCCGCGGTGTCACGTCTGGTCGTGCTGGCCGCCCACCCCGACGACGAGACCCTCGGTGCCGGCGGCCTGATCGCCGACGCGGCCGCCCGCGGCGTCCCGGTCACGGTCGTCGTGGTCACCGACGGCGCCGCCTCGCACCCCGGCTCGACCACGAGCGCCGAGGACCTCGTCGCGACGAGGGCCGAGGAGGCGCGGGTCGCGGTCCACCTGCTGGGTCCCGACGTCGAGCTGGTGCAGTGGAGCATCGCCGACGGAGCGGTCCGCGAGGCCCGTGCCGAGATCACCGAGCGGCTGAGGCCCCTGCTGCCCGGACCGGACGGCCTGCTCGTGGCACCCTGGCGCGGGGACGGCCACCGGGACCACCGCGTGCTCGGCGAGATCGCCGCCGAGCTGGTGGCCGAGGCGGACCAGGCCGGCACGGCATTGCTCGAGTACCCGATCTGGCTGTGGCCCTGGGGTTCGCCCGACCACCCCGACGTGCCCTGGCCGTCGCTGCGGCTGTCGTCCTTGGACGCCGTCGCCGACGCCGCGAAACGCTCGGCCCTCGCGGCGTACGTCTCGCAACGACGACCGCTCTCGGACGCGCCCGAGGACGCCCCCGTCCTGCACCCGGTGTTCGAGCGGCATTTCGCCCGCGGGCGCGAGGTGTTCGTGGTGGCCGGGCCGGGGTCGGGCGCCGCGGCGTCGGGTCCGGCGACCGAGGCCACGTCCGCCCGGCCGCCCGCCCGCCGCGCCGATCCGTGGCGGGGCACGGCGCGCTGGTACGAGCGCCGCAAGCGCGCCCCCCCCGCGGCGTCGCCGCCGCGTGAGCGCGACGGCCGCGTGCTCGAGGTGGGCTGCTCGATCGGCGTGCTGACCGGCGACCTGGCCCCTGCGGCGGACCGCCTGCTGGCTCTCGACGTGTCGTCGGTCGCCGTGCAGGCCGCCCGCGAACGGCTCGCGAACCTGCCGCACGTCGCGGTCGAGCAGGCCGACGCCGCCGCCGACTACCCGTCGGGCACGTTCGACCTCGTCGTCCTCAGCGAGGTCGGCTACTACCTGGCCCCGGAGGCGTTCGGACGGCTCGTGGACTCGATAGTCGACGGCCTGGCCGAGGACGGCGACGTCGTCGCCTGCCACTGGACCCAGCCCGAGGGCGACTTCCGGCAGAGCGCGGACGACGTCCACGCCCGGCTGGGGGCCGACCCGCGCCTCCACCGGGTCTCGCACCACGTCGAGGGCGACTTCGTGCTCGACGTCTTCTCGCGGGACCCCCGGTCGGTCGCCGAGCGGACGGGGCTGCGATGAGCGACTCGACCGTGCGCCCGACCACGACCCGCCCCGTGCGCGCCGTCGCGGTCGTTGTCCCCGCGCACGACGAGGAGGAACTCGTCTCACGCGCCCTCGACGGCATCGACCTGGCCCGGCGGCACACGGCCCGGACCCACCCGGAGGTGGGGGTCGTCGTCGTCCTCGTGGCCGACGCCTGCACCGACGGCACGGTCGCGGCCGCCCGTGCGCACCCTCGCGTGACCGTCGTCGAGATCGAGGCCCGCGGGGTCGGCGTCGCCCGGGCCGTCGGCGTCGACGTCGCCCTGGACGAGCTCGGCGCAGCCTCGGACGGACTGCCTTCCGGCGACCTGTCGCTCGACGCGGTGTGGCTCGCCTGCACCGACGCCGACTCGGTCGTGCCGCCCGGCTGGATCGACGACCAGCTCGACCGCGCGGACGCGGGTGCCGACGTCGTGATCGGCACCGTCCGCCCGGACTTCGCCGATCTCTCGCCACGCCAGATCGCGGCCTGGACCGCCCGGCACACGCCCGGACGGCCGAACGGCCACGTGCACGGCGCCAACCTCGGCGTGCGGGCTTCGTCGTACCGGGCCGTCGGCGGGTTCGCCCCGGTGGACCTGCACGAGGACAACGTCCTCGTCGACCGGCTGCGCGACGCCGGCGCGACCCTCGTCGCGTCGGACGTCGGCGAGGTGCTGACCTCGGGGCGGCGCGACGGACGCACGTCGGGCGGCTACGCGGGCTACCTCGCCGTGGACCTGCTCGCCTGACGGGACCGGCACCGCGCCTCCTGGTCCTGGTCCGGGTGCGGTGCCTGCCGTCGTGGACGAGCGCAGGAGGCGCGCGCGGCTCAGTCGCGCAGGGTCGCCAGGTACGCGGCCTCGCGCTCGTACCCGTCCGCGTCGTCGACAAGCCGGGGGTTGCCCAGCTCGACGGCCCTGTCGCGGCTCATCTCGGCGAGGTCGTGCAACCGGATGATCGCGACCCGCAGCACGTCGGCCCAGGTCGCCTCGCTGCCGTAGGCGTCGAGGAGCAGTCGGACGCGCCGCTCGGCGTCGGCCATGCCGGGGGCGTTCGGCGGCGTGCGGTCGGTGAGGGGGACGGCACGCGTCGCGTAGTAGGCGAGGTCCCACAGGCGCGGGCCGGGCGAGGCGAAGTCGAAGTCGATCGCACCGACGACGTGTCCTGCGGCGTCGTAGGCGAGGTTGTGCGGTGAGAAGTCGTTGTGGCAGATCACCTCGGACGGCACCTTCACCGGGGCTTGCCACACGGCGCCGTCGAGGCCGAAGCCGATGCTCGCGTCGTGGAGACGGCGCAGCAGTCGTGCCCCCTCGACCAGGGCCTCGTCGGTGAAGACGTGGTCGGGCAGGGGATAGACGGGCACGTCGGCGTCGACGAAGCTGAGGCGTTCGCGTCCGCCTTCGATGCCCAGCGGCCGGGGGATGCCGTCCACGCCCGCGCGGGACAGGTACCTGAGGTGGCGGTGGACCGTGGGGGTCCAGGGGCCGGCGACACGGAGCACGGTGTCGCCCTGTCGGACGACCGCGTTCATGTTGCCCCCGGCCAGGACCTCACCGGCGGGGATCGCGTCGTCCAAGGGTCAGGCCACGGGGCCGAAGCCGGTGCGGAAGCGGTCGAAGGTCGTCACCCAGTAGGCGCGCAGCGCGTCGACGCGTTCGTCGTCGGTCGTCGTGTCGACCCATGGATCGTAGACGCCGCGCAGCACGGCGATGACGGCACCCCAGGTCGAGTGGATCAGGAGGGACGTGGTCAGGGCGTCTCGCGAGGGGCCGACGGCCAGGGCGATGACGTCGCCGACGCGTTCGGTCATGGGGACGCCGACCGCGAGCACGTAGGGCAGCAGGGGCTCGTGCGTCCGCAGCAGGTGGCGGAGGCTGATCATGTAGTCGACGAGCTGCGTGTCGACGGCCGACAGCAGCAACAGCTCGAGCAGGTCGATGTCGGTGCCTTCGAAGGACGCCAGCATCGACAGGTCGGAGGCGTCGACCGCCGCGCCCGCCTTGTTGAGCAGCACCGAGGCCACGGCGTCTTCCTTGCACGAATAGTGGTTGGCGAAGGTCCGTCTCGAGTAACCGGCCGAGGCGGTGACGTCTTCGACGACGAAGCCGTCGAAGCCCTTCTCGGTCGCCAATCGGAAGGCCGCATCGGCGAGCCCGCGGCTCGTCGCCCGACGCTTCTCGTCGCGCCCGCCGACCGCTTCCGTCGCGAACCGGGTCAGGTCGCCACGCGCTGGGGTCTGCTGCATCGGACCATGGTGCCGGGACTTCCTGAGAATTTCCATGCCCAATGGGCAACGGAGCCTCGAGATCGCGTATCCTTCAAGAGTCCGATTCGGGTCGGACGGCCTCGAGAGACACCAGGCACACAACTCCCTGTGAGATCGCGCAGGGTCGCGTCGGGTGCGACCCTCCAGCTGAACCACGGAGGGGGCCCGGTCCTCTCGAGACACACGCCTCGTGGCCCCCGTGGTCACGGGGCGTTCCCGTCTGCCCGGCGAGTGGTCCCCGTCCGGCACGGTCAGGTCCGCGGGAGTGACAGGCTGAGCCCATGAAGCGAGGGCGGTTGCGGGTGGTGCTGGGGGCGGCACCCGGAGTGGGCAAGACGTACACGATGCTCGAAGAGGGCGCACGGCTGCGGGCGGAGGGCGTCGACGTCGTCGTGGCCGTCGTCGAGACGCACGGGCGGCGCGCGACCTCGGCACTGGTCGGCGACCTCGAGGTCGTGCCTCGCCGGGTGGTCGTCCGCCGCGGAGTCGCGTTGGACGAACTGGACCTGGAGGCGGTGCTCGCGCGGGCCCCGCAGCTGGCACTCGTCGACGAGCTCGCCCACACGAACGCCCCGGGTTCGACCCACGAGAAGCGCTGGCAGGACGTCGAGGCCCTGCTCGTCGCCGGCATCGACGTCGTCTCGACCGTCAACGTGCAGCACGTCGACTCGCTCACCGACGTGGTCGAGCGCATCACCGGGGCGACCCAACGTGAGACCGTGCCCGACGCCGTGCTGCGGGCGGCGGACCAGGTCGAACTCGTCGACCTCGCCCCACAGGCCCTGCGCGACCGGCTCGCCGAGGGCGTCGTCTACCCGGCCGACCGGGTCGACGCGGCGCTCTCGAACTACTTCCGTCTGGGCAACCTCACGGCACTCCGCGAGCTGGCGCTGCTCTGGCTGGCCGACGAGGTCGACAGCGCGCTCAAGGCCTACCGAGACGAGCACGGCATCGACAGCACGTGGGAGGCCCGCGAACGCGTCGTGGTCGCCCTGACCGGCGGACCCGAGGGCGAGACGTTGATCCGTCGGGGCGCCCGCATCGCCGCACGGTCGTCCGGAGGGGAGCTCGTCGCCGTGCACGTCAGCGCCCAGGACGGCCTGCGGCAGGGAGCGCCCGGAGCCCTGGCGGCGCAGCGTGCCCTGGTCGAGAAGCTCGGCGGCACGTACCACCAGGTCGTCGGCTCCGACGTGCCCCGCGCGCTCGTCGACTTCGCCCGCGGGGTGAACGCCTCACAGCTGGTGATCGGCGTCAGCCGGCGGGGGCGCCTGGCCGCGGCGTTGACCGGGCCCGGCATCGGCTCGACCGTGATCCGCGAGTCCGGTCGCATCGACGTGCACATCGTCACCCACGCCTCGGCCGGTCGCGACCGGGTGCTGCCGCGACTCGGCGGGGCCCTCTCGCGGCGCCGCGTGATCGCCGGTTTCGTGCTCGCCCTCGTGGCGGGGCCGCTGCTCACCGGGCTGCTGGCCGGGCACCGTTCCGAAGACGGCATCGCGGGCACGGTGCTGGTCTTCCAGCTGCTGGTCGTGGTGGTCGCCGTCACGGGCGGCATCTGGCCGGCCCTGCTCGCGGCGCTGCTCTCGGGCGTGACACTCGACCTCTTCTTCATCGCGCCGATCTACCAGCTGACCATCGCGGAGCCGCTGCACCTGGCCGCGCTCGTGCTGTACGTGCTCAACGCCGCCATCGTCAGCTACGTGGTCGACCAGGCCGCTCGCCGCAGTCGCGCCGCCGCCCGGGCCCTCGCCGAGACCGAGCTGCTCGCCACGGTCGCGGGCAGCGTGCTGCGCGGCCAGGACGCCCTGCAGGCCCTGATCGGGCGCACCCGCGAGGCCCTGGGCATGACCCGGGTGCGCGTCGTCCAGGGCGGGGTCCAGATCGGGGAGGCGCGGCTCACCGACGACGGACGTCCCGCACCCGGGTCCCCGGCCGAGACCACCACGTCGATCGCCGCGGGCACCGACGCGACCCTCGAACTGACCGGACCCGGACTGCAGGCAGCCGACCGGCGCCTCCTGGACGTCGTCGCGGCGCAGGTCGAGGCGGCCCTCGAGCACTCCGAGCTGAGCCGGGCCGCCGGCCAGGTCGCTCCGCTGGCCGAGGTCGACCGCATGCGCAGCGCCCTGCTCGCCGCCGTCGGCCACGACCTGCGCCGCCCGCTCGCCGCGGCGACGGCCGCCGTCAGCGGACTGCGGCAGACCGACGTCGCCTGGAGCGACGCCGACCGCGACGAGCTGCTGTCCCCCGCCCACGAGAGCCTCGACTCGCTCTCGACCCTCGTCACCGACCTGCTCGACGTCAGCCGCGTGCAGGCGGGGGCGCGCGCCGTGACGCCGGCGGACGGCGCCGTCGACGAGGGCGTGCTCGGCGCCCTCGACGAGCGCGGCCTGGGGCCGGCCGGCGGCGCGCTGGCGCTGAGGGCGACCGTGCCGCCCGTGCGGGCCGACGCCGTGCTGCTGCAGCGCGTGGTCGTCAACCTGCTCGACAACGCCCTGCGCCACTCGCCGCCGGACGCGAGCGTCCGCATCTCGACGAGCGCCTTCGGCGACCGGGTCGAGTTGCGGGTGGTCGACCGCGGACCCGGGGTCCCGGTCGAACGGCGGGACGAGATCATGGTCGCGTTCCAGCGGTGGGGCGACACCGACAACAGCACGGGGCTCGGACTCGGCCTGGCGCTCAGCAAGGGCTTCGTGGAGGCGATGGGCGGCACGCTCGCGCTCGACGACACCCCGGGTGGCGGGCTGACCATGGTGGTCGGGCTGCCGGTGGCCGGGCCTCCCGTGGCCGGGCCCGCCGGGGCGGCCGCGGCGGCGGGGGCGGCCGGGGCGGCCGCGCCCGGCGGCACGCC
>NZ_LHOZ01000013.1:0-11356 GCF_001297205.1 Frigoribacterium sp. RIT-PI-h
GCACGAGGTCGGCGTCGACACCGGTGGCTCCGGCGATCGCGCCCCGCAGCCCGGCCGCGTCGTCCGGCCCGAGCACCGCCGGCGCCCCGCCTGCCTGTCCTGTGCACATCGCGACCATCGGGCGACGACACGCCGCTCATGTCTCCCTGGGTGCGGCGTGTCAGGCGGCCGATGTCGGGTTCGGCCCGCCGCCGGAGGGACGCACGGTCGGGTTCGGCCCGCCGCCCGGCCTCCGCGGGCAGAGTCGTCGGGCAGCCCGGCGGAAGCGGCGGAGGGCCTCGTCGGCCCGGGCGACCTCGAGGGTCGCCAGCACGCCGTAGCCGAACGTGTCCTCGCCCGACCGGTGGGCGAACGCCGCGACCTCGCGCACCGTCCGCACCGCGGCCAGGGCGTCCCGGTGCTCGCCGAGGACGTCCTGCACGGCCTCGGCCCGGCGGGCACGGCCTCGACCCGATCCGCTGCGGGTCCGGTCGACCTCGAGCGCGTACCGCAGCCGTCGGGCGGCCTTCCGGGCGTCGTGCAGGGCGGGAATCGCCTCCGCTCCGGTCTCGCCCCCCGCCGCGTCCAGCGCGGCGAGCCCCGCCCGGACGGCCCGCTTCGTCCGCTTCCGCTCGAACCGCAGGCGCGCGGCCGAGAGCTCGGCCGCCGGGTCCGTGGCGTGCTCCCCCGTCGCGGGGGCCGCCACGAGCGCGTCGACCGCCTCCAGCAGGTCGAACCAGGCGCCCGAGTCGAGCAGGCGTCGCACGTCACCGACGGCCTCGCCGAGTCGTTCGCCGAGCCGGGCGTCGAGCCGCCCCGTGGCCTGGGCGGCCACGAACCCCGCCGGAGCCGAGGAGGCGCGGGTCGCCACCCGGCCCCGGGCCACCTCGACGTCGCGCGCGGCCCCCGGCACGGGGCCGCGGCGGGCCGCGCCCGCCATGACGGTCGTGGCAAGCCCCGGGTCGAGGACGCCGTCCCACACCGTGAGGAGGGCGCGCAGCCGCCGTGTCGTCGTCCGGAGCCGGTGGACCGCGTCCGGTTCGTCGTCGCGCACGGCGGCGTCGACCACGAGCAACTCGTCGCGCAGGCCCGCCGCGGCGGACGCGACGAAGGCCGCGGCCGACTTCTTCTTCGGGGCCGCGGCAGGCACGACCGTCGAGGCGGCCCCGCCCGCGCCCTCGCCGGATGCCGACGGCCCTGCCGACACGGCCGGCTCGGAGCCCAGCCCGCGGGCGAGCTTCGACTTCGACGACGACACCGACGCCCCGGCCGACTCGAGCCGTTCGGCAACGGCGTCGAGCAGACGCTCGCCCTCGGCACCGTCGACGCCCGGCGCCAGCTCGACCTCCCACTCGCGCCAGGTGCGCAGCAGTCCCGTGTCGGGGTTCGACGCCCGCACGACGTCGTCGGCGAGCTCGCCCAGCTCGCGGCCCGACGCGTCGAGCAGGCGGGTCACGGTACGCGTCGTCTCGAGTCGCAGCACGGGGTGCACGGGCCGGCCCCGCAGCCGTGCCTCGACGAGCCGCCGCAGGGCGGCCGGGACGGGCTCGTCGGGGTCGCCGAGCGGCCAGTGCACCTCGCGGCGCCCGGACGTGCCGGCCGACGGCGGCAGCTTGAGGTGCCAGCCGGCGTCGTCACCGCCCTCGCGCCTCCTGAGGGTGGTCCGGGCCCCGAGCAGCGTGTGGTCGACGGTGTCCCAGTAGGTCGCGACGAGCTCGACGGGGTGGTCGTGCCCGACGCCGTCGACGAGCAGCGCCTCGGCGCCTCCCCCCACCCCGGCCAGGTCGGGCACCCCGGCGCTCTCGTGGACGTCGTACTTGCGCTCGATCTCGGTCTGCTCGGTGCGGCGCGGGGATGCGGTGCTCATCACTCCGTTGTAGTCGAGGGGGCTGGTCGACCGCCTCCCGGACCCCGCGGGGCGCCCCGGCGTAGGGTCGTCGCATGAGCGATGTGGCCCCGAGCCTTGCCGGATGGATGGCGCGACAGCGCTGGTACGCGACGAAGGGACGGACGCCCGCCTTGCGGGTGATCGGTTCGTTCGAGGTCGAAGTGGACGACGCGCTCGCCATGACGCTGCTCATCATCGACGAGGCGGCCGACGTCCCCGTCCTGTACCAGGTGCCCCTCGTCAGCCGCGCGACTCCCCTGCCCGGCGGCGACGCGGCCTTCATCGGCTCCGCCGACGGACGCTACCTCTACGACGGGCCGCACGACCCGGCCTACGCCCGTGAGCTGTTGCGCTCGATGTCGGCCGAGGCGCACGTCGTCGGGGCGGACGTCACGGTGGACGGCACGCGCATCGTCGACCCCGGGCAGGTGCGCCGCTCGCGCGTCCTCTCGGGCGAGCAGTCGAACACGTCGATCGTCTACGACGTCGAAGGCGGCCCCGTCGACCAGGTCATCGCGAAGGTCTTCCGGGTGCTGCACCACGGCGACAACCCCGACGTCACCACCCAGGCCGCCCTGACCCGGGGCGGCTCGACGCACGTCCCCTCGTCGTTCGGCTCGCTGCGGGCGACCTGGCCTGACGTGGGACGCGAGGGCGGCACGGCCACCGGCCACCTCGCCTTCTCGCAAGAGTTCCTGCCCGGCCTCGAGGACGCCTGGCGCGTGGCCCTGACCGCCGCGGCCGACGGCACCGACTTCACGGCCGAGGCCCACGCGCTCGGCGTGGCCGTGGCCGAGGTGCACGCGACGCTCGCCGCCGACCTCGGCACGGTTCCCGCCGGTGACGACGAGATCGCCGGGGCCCTGACGAGCATGCGTCGGCGCATCACGACCGCCGCGCGCGAGGTGCCGCAGATCGCCGAGCACGCCGACGCGATCGGCGCCGTCTACGACGCGGCCGAGCACCTGCACTGGCCCGACCTGCAGCGCATCCACGGCGACCTGCACCTCGGCCAGGCCCTGCTCTCGCCCGAGCGCGGCTGGATGCTGATCGACTTCGAGGGCGAGCCCCTGCGGCCGATGCCCGAGCGCTCGCGCCCCGACCTGCCGATCCGCGACATCGCGGGCATGCTGCGGTCCTTCGACTACGTCGCGGGCTCGCTCGCGCAAGAGGACGTGCCGGTCGATGCCAAGGCCTGGGCCCACGACGCCCGCCGCGCGTTCGTCGACGGGTACATCGCCTCGTCCGGTGTCGACGTCCGGGCCGCCCGTGCCCTGCTCGACGCGTTCGAGATCGACAAGGCCGTGTACGAGGCGATCTACGAGAGCCGCAACCGGCCCGACTGGATCGACATCCCGCTCACGGCCGTCGCCCGTCTCGCGGCACGCAGCGCCCCCGCCGCCGGCTGAGCCGGGCGGGCAGGGTCGCGAGGCGTCCCGCTCACGGTATACCGCGCCTCCTGACCCCTCGAGAGCGAGGACGCAGGAGGCGCGGTGACGGCCTCAGGGACGGGGCACGTGGCGCAGGTTCGAGGGGGCCATGGCCGCGGCCTCGCCGGCCCCGCCGTTCATGACGATCTTCGACATGGCGAGGGAGAAGCCCTTGACCTGGGCGCCCGTGATCATCGGCGGAAGCGACAGCGCCTTGGGGTCGGTCGCGATGTCGACCAGCGCCGGACCGTCGTGCTCGAACGCGGCCTCGTAGGCGGCCCGGAGGTCGCGCGGGTCGTCGACGTGGACGGCGTGGATGCCGATCGCCCGCGCCACCGCGGCGTAGTCCGTGTAGGGCACGTTGACGCCGAAGTCGGGGAACCCGTCGACGAGCATCTCGAGCTTCACGAGACCCAGCGTCGAGTTGTTGAACACCACGATCTTGACCGGCAGCTGGTACATCTGCGCCGTGAGCAGCTCGCCCATCAGCATCGACAGGCCGCCGTCGCCCGAGATCGAGACCACCTGGCGGTCGGGGTAGGCCATCTGCGCGCCGAGCGCGTGCGGCAGGGCATTGGCCATCGAGCCGTGCAGGTAGGAGCCGAAGATCCGGCGGCGCGGGGTCGGCGTGACGTACCGGGCGGCCCAGACGTTGCCCATGCCCGTGTCGGCGGTGAAGATCGCGTTGTCGGCGGCGACCTCGTCGAGCAGCGAGGCGGCGTACTCGGGGTGGATCGGCCGCATCTTCTCGACGTTCTTCGTGTAGGCCCCGACCGCACCGGTCATCAACTTGTCGTGCTTCTTGAGCGTCTTGTCGAGGAACTTCCGGTTCTTCTTGCGGGTCACCAGCGGCATGAGCGCCCGGAGTGTCGGCGCGATCGCACCGTGCACGGGCACCTGCACGTCGGCGCGACGGCCGATCACGGCGGCGTCGACGTCGACCTGCGCGATGGTCACTTTCGAGGCGTCGGGCAGGAACTGCGGATACGGGAAGTCGGTGCCGAGCAGCACGAGCAGGTCGGCGTCGTGGATGCCCGCGTGCGCGGCCCCGTAGCCCAGCAGCCCGGTCATGCCGACGTCGAACGGGTTGTCGTACTGGATGACGTCTTTGCCGCGCAGGCTGTGCCCGATCGGGGCGGCCACCAGGTCGGCCAACGCGATGATCTCGTCGTGCGACCCGCGGCCGCCCTCGCCGACGAAGAACGCGACGGTGTCGGCCTGGTTGATGGCGTCGGCCAGGGCCTGCACGTCGTGCCGGTCGGGGACGAGCTCGGGCGGGCGGACGCTGACGTACGCGGGCACCGTGCCGCCCGCGTCGAGCTCGGCGATGTCGCCCGGCAGCGTGATGACGCTGACGCCCTCGCCCGCCAGGGTGTGCCGTATCGCGCTGGCGACGACCATCGGCGACTGTTCTGCCGTCGAGATCATCTCGCTGTAGCCCGAGCACTCGACGAAGAGGCGGTCGGGATGGGTCTCCTGGAAGTAGTCCGAGCCGATCATCGTGCTCGGGATGTGGCTCGCGATGGCCAGGACCTTGGCGCGGCTGCGGTTGGCGTCGTACAGGCCGTTGATCAGGTGGAGGTTGCCCGGCCCGCACGATCCGGCGCAGACCGCGAGCTCGCCGCTCATCTGGGCGTCGCCCGAGGCCATGAAGGCCGCGGCCTCCTCGTTGCGGACGTGGATCCAGTCGATCCCGCCCTTCGCCGACCCACCGGTGCGACGCACGGCGTCGACGATCGGGTTCAGGCTGTCGCCGACGATGCCGTAGATGCGCCGGACCCCGGCGGTGACGAGCTGGGCGATGATCTGGTCGGCGACCGTGTCTGCCATGGTGTTCCCTTCGTGGTGCGTGCTGGTACGCCTCCCAGCCAACTCCCCCGGCGCTCACCGCCGACCGGGCTTAGCCTGGGGCCATGAGCGACATCGCGAGCACGTACGTCCCCGAGTCCGGCAGCATCACCATGTTCAGCACCTCGTGGTGCGGCTACTGCGCCCGACTCAAGCAGCAGCTCGGCAAGCAGGGCATCGCCTTCACCGAGGTCAACATCGAAGAGGTGCCGGGCACGGCCGAGATCGTCGAGAAGGCGAACGGCGGCAACCAGACCGTGCCGACGATCATCTACCCCGACGGCTCGACGGCCACGAACCCGTCGCTCGCCGACGTGCAGGCCAAGCTCGGTCTCTGACCTCGCGACCGTGGGTTCGACCAGCGCGGGCTCGGCCCCGGCGCCGGCGTCGGCGCGCCCGCTCCGCCTGCTGGTGCTCGGTGGCACCGCCTGGCTCGGCCGGACGATCGTCGACGCGGCCCTCGCCCGCGGTCACGAGGTCACGTGCCTCGCCCGCGGTGCGTCGGGCGACGTTCCCGAAGGGGCGACGTTCGTCCGGGCCGACCGCGGCACGTCCGGGGCGTACGACCCCGTGGTCGGGGGCGGGCAGCGCTGGGACGCGGTCGTCGACCTGGCTCGCGACGCGTCGCACGTCCGGGACGCCGTGGCGGTGCCCGAGCCCGCCAGCGCCCCCTTCGCCCTCGTGTCGCGCGGCAGCGTCTACGCCGACACCGCGCCCCCCGGGGCGGCTGAGTCGGCAGCCCTCGTCGCCGCCGACGAGGCGGCCCACGGCGGGGCGAAGGTCTCGGGGGGGCGGGCCGTCGTCGCCGCGTGCGGCGCCGGCCGGGCGCTGATCGTCCGGGCGGGGCTCATCGGCGGACCGGGTGACCACACCGGTCGCCCGGGGGGGTGGCCGCTCCGCTTCGCCCGGGCTGCCGCGTCGAGCGAGCCCGACCCGGTGCTCGTGCCCGACGTCCCCGGTCTCGACGTGCAGCCCGTCGACGTGCGCGACCTCGCGAGCTGGATCGTCCTGGCCGCCGAGCGCGGCCTCTCGGGGACGGTCAACGCGGTGGGCGAGCGGCACCCGCTGGCCGACCACCTCGCGGCGGCCCGGCGCGTCGCCGGACACACGGGCGAGGTCGTCGCGGTCGACGAGGCCTGGCTCGAGGCGCACGAGGTCGGGCCCTGGGCCGGTCCGCGGTCGATGCCGCTGTGGGTGCCCGTCGCCACGCACGCGGGCTTCGGTGCCCGGTCAGGAGGCGCGGGTCGGGCCGCGGGCCTCGTGCCGCGCCCCGTGGACGAGACGCTGCGCGACGTCCTCGCCTGGGAACTCTCGCGGCCCGGCCCGACCGGCCCCCACGGCGCGGGGCTCGAGCCCGACGACGAACGCGACCTGCTCGCCGCCGCCCAGGACCGCTGAGGTCGCACGCCGCACACACGCGCGCGACGCCGGTTGCCGCACCCGCCCTCCACTACACCGCGTTTCGTGCAGCACGCACCATCTGGTCGCGGCGCGGTGCACGAAACGCGGTGCGATCCCGGCAGGTGGCCCGAGTCAGTTCTGGGCCGGCGGGGCGAAGAACTCGATCTGGTTGCCGTCGGGGTCCTTGATCATCAGGGCGTGGCCGAAGTCGACGTCCTGCAGGTCGGACTCGATGCCGACCGACGTCGCGTGCTGCGGCCAGGCGACGACGCCGGCACGGTCGGACACCGCCAGGCCGATGTGGTCGAGGCCGGGAACGGTCGGATCGAAGGCTGCGGGCGACCCGTCGGTGTAGGCCGTGACGCCGAGGGTCTGCCCGTTGCCGACGGAGAAGATGCGGCGGTCGAGGCCGTCGAGTTCGATGCGACCGACCGGGCCGGCACCGAGCAGCTTCTCGTAGAAGGCGAGGCTCGCGTCGAGGTCGGAGACGGTGATGGCGACGTGGGCGTAGCCGGAGAGATCGGGCATGGGGTGCTCCTTCGGTGGTCGGGTGTTCTCCGGCCACCGAACGCCTTCCCGCTGGGAGGGCACGGAACGGGGTACCGATCGGGGGTCGCGTCCGTCGTCGACGCGACCCCCGGCCGGGTCACGCCTCGAGGGCGTCGGTGAGCAGGGCGACCAGGGCCGAGAGCTGCACGTCGACGGAGTCGACGACCTCGGAGTCGTCGCCGTCGAGGGCGCGCGCGGCGAGGCCGGCCTTGTTGTCGATCAGTTCGGCGATCTTCGTGTCGATCGTCTGCGCCGCGATGACGCGCCACGCCGTGACCGGCTCGGCCTGGCCGATGCGGTGCACGCGGTCGATGGCCTGCGTCTGCTCGGCGTCCGTCCACGACAACTCGGCCAGCACGACGTTCGAGGCGACCTGCAGGTTGAGCCCGACGCCGGCCGCGGTCAGCGAACAGACGACGACCTCGACCTCGGGGTCGTTCACGAAGGCGTCGATCTGCCGCTGACGGACGGCCGGGGTCTGGTCGCCGCGGATCGACGAGTACTTGATGCCGCGCTTGGCGAAGGTGGCCTCGGCGACGTCCATGACGTCGATGTGCTTGGCGAAGAACACCACCTTGCCGACGTTGCGGGCGAGTTGGGCCGTGTAGTCGGCCGCGAGGCCGGCCTTGGCCTGACCGATGCGGCGCACCATGCTGAAGACGTTCTCGCCGGTGCTCGACGCGCTGGCGTCCTCGAGCTCCCACTTGGCGACCTGGCGGACGAGGTCGTGGTCGATGCCCTCGACGCGGACGCCCGACGTGCGGGTGGTGAGCGCGGTGCGGTACTTCTGCACCATGCGGCGGGCGAGCTCGCGTTCGGCGTCGCGGATGGAACGGCCCACCTCGTCGTCGAGCTCGACCGGCAGGTCGGCGATGCGACGGGCGGGGATGTCGGAGGCGACGTCGACCTTCTTGCGGCGGACGATGCCGAGATCGATCACGATCTCGCGTGCCGACGAGAAGAACCCGGGATCGGCAGGGGTCAGGCCGACCTCTTCGAGGCGTTCCATCAACTCGGCGGCGGGCTTCTTGTCGCCGATCCAGCCCAAGAACTCCCAGATGGCGCGGAAGTCCTCGATGTCGTTGATCAGCGGTGTGCCGGTCAGCGCCATGAGCAGGGGGTGCGCGGTGCGCGACCGGATGCGCTGGGCGAGCTGCAGCACGTGGCGCGACCGCTGCGATTCTTTGTTCTTGATGAAGTGGGCCTCGTCGACGATCATGCCCTTGAAGCCGAGGTCGCCGAGCCAGCCGACGTGACGGTCGAGCACCTCGTAGTTCACGATGACCACGTCGGCGAAGGCGTCGAGCTTCTCGCCGTCGCCGTGGATGACGGTCGCCGTGCGCGTCGGCGTCCAGAGCTGGACCTCGCGGGCCCAGTTCGTCTTGACGACGTTCGGCACGACGACGAGCAGGGGGTACGCGGCGGCCGCCTGGGCGGCGAGCAGGGCCTGGGCGGTCTTGCCGAGGCCCGGTTCGTCGGCGAGCAGGTAGGTGCGGTGGCCCTGGCGGGCGGACTCGACGAGCTGTGCCTGGTGGTGCATCAGGGTCGCACCCGCGGGGGCGTCGACCGTCGTGGGCTCGGGCAGCGGCATGCAGGCCGAGCCGCCGCCGGCGCCGTACTCGAACGACTTGAACAGGGGGCCGAAGAGCTCCCAGTTGGCGAGGCGACGCGGGTGCGCCTCGCGGGCGACCTCGGCGAGGGCGAAGTCGGGCGCCAGGAACGGGTTCGCCAGCTGTCGCGAGACGACCGACTGCGGGACGACCTGTCGCTCCGACGTCGGCGCCACCGGCGCGGCCTCGGTGACGATGATCTGCTGCTCGGGCTCGAGCTCGAGCCCGGCCGACATCTGCATGTCGCGCTTGAGGGTCTTGGCCGCCTCGCTGACCGTCGCCGCATCACCCAGCAGGGTGATCAGCGACGTGTCGCGGGCGGCGGTCTTGGCGAGGATCTGGGCCACGCCGTCGAGTCGCTTCATCTGCTCGGCGCGCTCGGACTCGCTGATGGCCTTGTCGGCCTTGACCCGCGCGCGCTCCTCGCGCATGAGCAGGGCGATGACCTGGAACTTCGTGCGGCTCGAGGGCTTGACCTGACCGCGTTGCGCGGCGGCCTCGACCTCGCGCACCGCGCGGGCGAGGACGGGGATCAGCCCGTCGTTGTCGACCTCGCGGCGACGGTTCGGACGCTGGGCGGTGCGGGTTCCACCCGATTGACGCTGGCCTGGTCGAGCCAAGGCTCCTCCTCGTGGTCGACGCGGGGCGTCGACGGTGCTGTGCCGCCATGTCGGCGGTGGGTGCTGCGCGGGGCGCCGAGCGGCTCGGCGCCCCGGGCGGACGGCGACCGAGACGGTCGCGCCGGATGCGTGCGGGGCGGGGTGCCGCGCGGTGGACAGCTGTACCGGCTTCGCGACGGGCGACCTTCGTGGCGGGCAGTCCGACGACGGCGCGTGCCCCGAAGCCCCGTCCCGCCGAGGGGTCGACTCGCGCCGGAGGAGGCGCGGACCGGAGAACACCCGGGCGGTGAAGCTGGGGACAGTTTACGCGTACGACGCGCCGGTACGCCACCAGCGCCTCCCCGTGTCTCGTGGGCAGGTCACCGCGGTCGGTCGCGGCGGGCCGGTTGTCGCGGTCGGTCGCCGCGGGCCGGTTGTCGCGGTCGGTCGCCGCGGGCCGGCGACCCGTCAGCCGCGGCGACGCAGGCCACGGGTCGCGGGCCCCTCGAGCACGGAGCCGTCGGCGGCGAACCGCGATCCGTGCAGCGGGCAGTCCCACGACCGTTCCGAGTCGTTCCAGGTGACGATGCCGACGAGGTGCGGGCAGATCGCCGAGCCGGTGCACACCTCGCCGCCCACGGTCGAGCGCGGCACGGGGGCGAAGCCGCCCGACCTGCCCGCCTCACCCTGGCCCTCGGCGGGTGCGGCGGCGACCAGGCGCGGGGTCATCGCGCCGGCCCAGCCCTTGGCCGCCCACCAGGCGTCCGCCGCGTTGATGCCGATGCCCGAGGCGATCGCGATCGGCGTGGTGACCCGCCCGTGCAGCGTGGTCATCCACGGCTGCGGATCGCCGAGCACGTCGGACACGAGGGTCATCGCCGCCTGGACCGCGTTCGTCAGCCCCCAGTGCTCGTACCCGGTCGCGAGGTAGATGCGCCCGCGACCGCGCGGCAGCCAGCCGACGAACGGCACGTGGTGCGGCGTGCCGTAGTCCTGGCCGCTCCACGAATGGGTCAGCCGGGCGCCGGGCCAGTGACGCGTCGTCCAGTCGGCGAGGTCGTCGACCAGCGCTGTCGTCGAGGAGGCGCGGCCCACCGGGTGCCGGTTGCCCCCGGTCACGAGGCGGTCGCCCACCGCGGAGAACGACCGCGTGGGACCGTCGACCGCCTGGTACATGCCGTCGGGCAGGTCGTCGGCGCCGTCGAAGGCGAGGCCGTAGGAGCGTTCGCTGCGGAGTTTCGCGAAGTACAGGCCGCGGTCGAGCACGGGGCTGCCGGTCGTGACGTGGACCCGGTGGCTGCGGACGTCGGGGCCGTCGCTGTGGGTCACCGCGGGGCTGGACGCGTCGACCCCGGTGACGCGCACCCCCTCGACGACGATGCCGCCGAGCGCCCGGACGTCGGCCACGAGCGCGGCGATCGCCTGCATCGGGTCGAACTGCGCCTGGTCCGGCAGCCGGAGACCGCCCGTGGTGCCGAACGGCAGGTCGAGGCCGAACTCCTTGACGACGGGTAGACCGGCTTTGCGGGCGACGAGGTACTCGTCGTCGACCGTCGCGATGCCGCCCCGGGTCGTCGAATAGCTGAACGCGTCCCGGCGCTCGACCTCGACCCCGGCGTCGTCCAGGTAGTCGACCATCCAGTCGAAGCCCGCCCGGTTGCCTGCGACGTAAGCGTCGACGACGCTCTGGTAGGTGTTGGTGCGGATGCGTTGGAGCTGCTTGCCCTGCAGCAGCGACATCGACGCCGTACCGCTGCCGCTCGCGACGCTGCCCACCGAGCGCGCCTCCAGGACGGCGACGCGGTGCCCCCGCCGCGCGAAGAGCAGGGCGGTGACCAGGCCGGTCAGGCCGCCGCCGACGATCACGTCGTCGTAGACGGTCTCGGGGTCGATCCTGTCGGTCGTGACGTCGGGCGCGGCGTCGAGCCAGGGTGACGGCATGGGGGCCTCCAGGTGCGCGGGTGGGTGCTGCGCGCCACGGTAGGCCCGTCGGCCCGTCCGTGTGTGTCCGACGGGCGACCGGGCGATTCACGGCACGACCCGCCGCCGCTG
>NZ_LHOZ01000132.1:0-11330 GCF_001297205.1 Frigoribacterium sp. RIT-PI-h
CCGTCCCCCCGCACCGCAGGAGCATCCCGATGACCGCCAGCCCCCTCCGCCCCCTCGCCGTCGCCTCGGGCGTCGCCGCGCTCGCACTGGCCCTGACCGGGTGCGTCGCGAACGCCCCCGCCGGCTCCTCCGCGGCCACCGCCGTGACCGTCGACGGCTCCGACGACTCGTGCTCGCTGTCGACGACCTCGGTGCCGAGCGGCCCCGTCACGTTCACCATGACGAACACCGGCAGCGACAACAGCGAGTTCGAGCTGCTCGCCGACGACGGCCTCCGCATCATCAGCGAGAAGGAGAACATCGGCCCCGGCACCACGGGCTCGATGACGGTCTCGGTGCCGGCCGGCGACTACTGGACCGCCTGCGTGCCGGGGCTCGTCGGAGAAGGTGTGCGCGCCTCCTTCACGGTGACCGACTCGGGCACGGCCGTCGAGGCCACGGGCACCGAGAAGCAGCAGATCGACGCCGCGGCGACGGCCTACGTCGGCTACGTCAAGGACCAGACCGGGCAGCTCGTCACGGCCACCGACGAGTTCCTCGCCGCGTACACCGCCGACGACGACGAGAAGGCGCGATCGCTCTACCGCTCCGCGCGGGCGCACTACGAGCGCATCGAGCCCGTGGCCGAGTCCTTCGGCGACCTCGACCCGAAGATCGACTTCCGCGAGGCCGACGTCGAGCCCGGCACCGAGTGGACCGGCTGGCACCGCATCGAGAAGGACCTCTGGCAGCCTTCGGCGGCAGACGACGGAGGCGCGGCGTACGTCCCCCTGACGGCCGACGAACGCACGCACTACGCCGACCTGCTGACGACCGACACGAAGGACCTCTACGACGAGGTCACGGCGAGCGACTTCACCGTCGGCATCGACACGATCGCCAACGGCGCGGTCGGCCTGATGGACGAGGTGGCCACCGGCAAGATCACCGGCGAGGAGGAGATCTGGTCGCACACCGACCTCTACGACTTCCAGGGCAACCTCGAGGGCGCCCGGGTGGCGTTCGACGGCGTGCGCGACATCGTCGACCAGAAGGACCCCGACCTGGCCACCTCGATCGACACGCAGCTGACGAAGGTCGAGACGCTGCTCGCCGGCTACGGCAGCCTCGACTCGGGCTACCCCTCGTACACCGACCTGACCGACGCCGACAAGAAGAAGCTGTCGGACGCCGTCAACGCGCTCAGCGAGCCGCTGAGCAAGCTGACCTCGGCGCTGGTCGCCTGACGGTGACGGACGGAGGCGGCCTCTCGCGCCGCGGTCTGCTGGGGCTCGTTGGCACGGGCGTCGGGGCCGGCGTCCTGGGTCTCGGGGTCGGCGTCGGCACCGACCGCGCCGTTCAGGCGCACGCCGGCGGGCCGCCCGGGGCCTCGGCGCCGTCCCCGTTCTTCGGTCGACACCGGTCGGGCATCGTCACCGCCGCGCAGGACCGCCTGCACTTCGCCTCGTTCGACGTCGCGGACGGCCTCTCCCGCGCCGACCTCGTCGAGCTGCTGAAGGACTGGAGCCACGCGGCGTCGAGACTCACGGCAGGCCTCGACGTCAGCCCGACGGGTGCCACGGGCGGCAGCCTCCTGGCACCGCCGGACGACACGGGCGAGGCCACGGGTCTGCCCGCCGCCGGACTCACGGTCACGATCGGCTTCGGGCCGACCCTGTTCACCACCGCCGACGGCACCGACCGCTTCGCGCTCGCCTCGAAGCGGCCTCCGGCCCTCGTCGACCTGCCGCACTTCTCGGGCGACCAGCTCGTGGCGGCCGCGAGCGGCGGCGACCTCTGCATCCAGGCGTGCAGCGACGACCCCCAGGTCGCGGTGCACGCGATCCGCAACCTCTCGCGGATCGCCTTCGGCCGCGCCTCCTTGCGGTGGTCCCAGCTGGGCTTCGGTAGGACCTCGTCGACCACCCGCGGCCAGACCACGCCTCGCAACCTCTTCGGCTTCAAGGACGGCACGGCCAACGTGAAGGCCGAGGACGTCGCCGCGGTGGACGACGGCGTCTGGGCGACCGCGTCCGACGGCGCGGGATGGATGGACGGCGGCTCGTACCTGGTCGCGCGCAAGATCCGCATGACGATCGAGACCTGGGACCACGCCTCCCTGGCCGAGCAGCAGGCGGTCGTGGGCCGCGACAAGGGTGAGGGGGCCCCGCTCTCGGGCGGGACCGAGTTCACGGCGCCCGACTTCGCCGCCGCCGCCTCGACCGGTGGCGGTCCGGCCATCGCGCCCGACTCGCACGTCGCCCTGGCGCACCCGCAGAACAACGACGGGGCCACGCTGCTGCGCCGCGGCTACAACTTCGTCGACGGCAACGACGAACTGGGCCGCCTGAACGCCGGGCTGTTCTTCATCGCGTTCAACCGCGACCCACGGCGGCAGTACGTGCCGATCCAGCAGGCGCTCTCGAGGAACGACCGGATGAACGAGTACGTCAAGCACGTCGGCTCGGCGATCTACGCCGTGCCGCCGGGAGCGTCGGAGGGCGGCTGGGTCGGCGAGACGCTCTTCGGCTGACGCGGTACCCGACGGCTCGGGACGCGCCGAGGCCGAGGGACCCACCCGCAGGGGTCAGACGGACGTGACGACGTACGTGGCGATCGCCTGACCCTCGCTGTCGGTCGAGACGGTGAGCACGACGCGGTACGCGGCGCCGGTGAAGGTGCCGAAGCCGCTCTCGGCGTCGGTGTCGACCCCCGAGGCCGCGAAGCCGGCGGCCTCGAGCTGCTGCTGGGCGACGGCGAACTGGTCGGCGCCCGAGACGGTGATCTGGGCGACCCATCCGGTGCCGTCGGGACCCGCTCCCCCACCACGGGTCGTCCCGGGGACGAGCGGCACCTCGGCCGGGAAGCTCGCGGGCAGGGTGCCGTCGGTCGTGATGCCGGCACCGTTCAGTGCCTCGCCGGCGGCGTCCTCGACGGCCTTCTGCGCGGTGCCCTTGAGGTTCTCGATGCCGCTGTCGACCGCGCCGCCCACGATGTTGTCGACGGGCGAGCCCTCACCGCAGGCGGTGAGACCGGACACGAGGCCGACCGCCAGCGCGAGCGTGGCGGCGGAACGGGCGAGGGTCGTCTTCTGGATCAGCACCCGGTGAGGTTAGCCGTGGTCGCTGGGGGCGGGCGCAGAACGTGCCGACCATGCACGAAGGAGGCGGTCCGCGGTGATGCGGACCGCCTCCTCGGCGGGTGGTGCGGTGCTGCGGTGGTGCTTACGCGTTCTGCTTCTTGAGGCGAGCGGTGCTGCGCTGGCGGGCCGACGCGTCGAGCTCGACCTTGCGGATGCGGATGGCGTCGGGGGGGACCTCGACGCATTCGTCGTCACCGGCGAACTCGAGGGACTCCTCGAGCGACAGCACCTTGGAGGGCGTCATCGACTCGAAGTTGTCGGCCGTCGACTGACGCATGTTAGTCAGCTTCTTCTCTTTGGTGATGTTGACGTCCATGTCGTCGGCGCGCGAGTTCTCGCCCACGACCATGCCCTCGTAGACCTCTTCGGTCGGCTGTACGAAGAACGACATGCGCTCTTGCAGGTTGATGATCGCGAAGGGGGTGACGACACCCGAGCGGTCGGCGATGATCGAACCGTTGGTGCGGGTCGAGATCTCGCCGGCCCAGGGGCCGTAGCCGTGACTGATGCCGTTGGCGATGCCGGTGCCGCGCGTGTCGGTGAGGAACTGCGTGCGGAAGCCGATCAGGCCGCGCGAGGGGACGATGAACTCCATGCGCACCCAGCCCGAGCCGTGGTTCGCCATGTTCTCCATGCGGCCCTTGCGGGCGGCCATCAGCTGCGTGATGGCACCGAGGTACTCGTCGGGCACGTCGATGGTCATGTGCTCGAACGGCTCTTGGAGCTTGCCGTTCTCGTCGCGACGGGTGACGACCTGGGGCTTGCCGACGGTGAGCTCGAAGCCCTCGCGGCGCATCTGCTCGACGAGGATGGCCAGGGCGAGCTCGCCACGACCCTGGACCTCCCACGCGTCGGGGCGTCCGATGTCGACGACCTTGAGGCTGACGTTACCGATCAGCTCGCGGTCGAGGCGGTCCTTGACCATGCGGGCGGTGAGCTTGTGGCCCTTGACCTTGCCGATGAGCGGCGAGGTGTTCGTGCCGATGGTCATCGAGATGGCGGGGTCGTCGACCGTGATGGTCGGCAGCGGCCGCACGTCGTCGGGGTCGGACAGCGTCTCGCCGATGGTGATGGTGTCGAAGCCGGCGACGGCGACGATGTCACCGGGGCCCGCGCTCTCGGCGGGGTGGCGGGCGAGCGCCTTGGTGGTCAGCAGCTCGGTGATGCGGGCGTTGACGACCGAACCGTCGGCCTTGACCCAGGCGACCGTCTGGCCCTTCTTCAGCGTGCCGTGGAAGACGCGCAGCAAGGCGAGGCGACCGAGGAACGGCGAGGCGTCGAGGTTGGTCACGTGCGCCTGCAGGGGGTGCTCGTCGTCGTAGGTCGGCGCGGGCACGTGCGTGAGGATCGCGTCGAAGAGCGGCTCGAGGTCGTCGTTGTCGGGCAGCGAGCCGTCGGCGGGCTTGTTCGTCGACGCGGCGCCGTTGCGGCCCGAGGCGTAGACGACGGGCACGTTGAGGATGGCGTCGAGGTCGAGGTCGTCGACCTCTTCGCTCAGGTCGCTGGCGAGGCCGAGCAGCAGGTCTTGCGACTCGGCGACGACCTCGTCGATGCGCGCGTCGGGGCGGTCGGTCTTGTTGACCAGCAGGATGACAGGCAGCTTGGCCGCGAGGGCCTTGCGCAGCACGAAGCGCGTCTGGGGCAGGGGGCCCTCGGACGCGTCGACGAGCAACACCACGCCGTCGACCATCGACAGGCCGCGCTCGACCTCGCCGCCGAAGTCGGCGTGGCCGGGGGTGTCGATCACGTTGATGGTGATCGGGCCGTCGGTCGCGTGCTCGCCGTTGTAGAGCACCGCGGTGTTCTTCGCGAGGATCGTGATGCCCTTTTCGCGCTCGAGCTCGTTCGAGTCCATCATGCGGTCTTCGGTGTCGAAGTGCGCGTCGAAGGAGTTGGTCTGCTTGAGCATGGCGTCGACGAGGGTCGTCTTGCCGTGGTCGACGTGGGCCACGATCGCCACGTTGCGCAGGTCGCTGCGGATGGCAGTCGCCATGGATGTGTTCCTTACGAGAAGAGAGAGGGGGGAAGTGGTCGGGTCAGAGCCCGGCGAAGACAGTCTACGGCACGTGGTAAAGGGACCCCTCCGTCATGGCTTTCCCGAGGGCGAGGGGGACGCTTCCGGTCCCCCACATGACCGCTTGTCACCTTTTCGTCCCGGTGGGAGCGTGAAGTCCTGGGCCACTCGCCCACCGAACGGAGGACACCATGAAGAAGCGCATCGCATCCGTGTTGTTGGGGCTCGGCTTGATCGCCGGAACCGTCGCCGCTCCTGCTGCGGCACAAGCGGCGGTCGCCAGCACCTCACCCGGTTACTCGTCCCTGAACGCCTGCAACGCCGGGGCCAAGACGTACCGTCAGACCGGACTCACGATCACGTCGGCCTGCACGTACTACTCGGGCTCCAAGACCTGGAACTTCACCTACAGCGCCTGACGCCGACCGACGTTCCGCGACCACGAAGGGCCCCGCCGTCCGGCGGGGCCCTTCGTGGTCACGGAACGGCTCAGCGGCCGAACTCGAAGTTCGCGCCCGGGATCGCTTCGAGCAGTTCACGCGTGTACTGCTGGGCCGGGTTCGCGAAGATGTCGTCGGTCGTGCCCGCCTCGACGACGCGACCCTTCTGCATGACGCTGACGTTGTCCGCGATGAGGCGGACGACGGCGAGGTCGTGCGTGATGAAGAGGTAGGTCAGCCCGAGTTCGGTCTGCAGGTCGGTGAGCAGGTCGAGGATCTGCCCCTGGACGAGGACGTCCAGGGCCGAGACCGCCTCGTCGAGGACGATGACGTCGGGCTTGAGCGCGAGCGCCCGGGCCACGGCGATGCGCTGACGCTGACCACCGGAGAGCTCGTTCGGGTACCGGTTGACCGTCGACGCGGGCAGGGACACCTGGTCGAGCAACTCTCGGACGCGGGCCTGACGACTGGAGCGGTCGCCGATGCCGTGCGTGACGAGCGGCTCGGCGATCGTGTTGCCCACGCTGTACATCGGGTCGAGCGAACCGTAGGGGTCCTGGAAGACCGGCTGGACCCGACGTCGGAAGTCGAAGAGGTCTCGGCCCTTCAGCGCTCCGACGCTTTGACCACCGACGGACACGGTGCCCGACGTGATCGACTCGAGCTGGAGCACGAGCTTGGCGACGGTCGACTTGCCCGAGCCGGACTCCCCCACGAGCGCCATCGTCGTGCCCCGCGGGATCGAGAACGACACGTCGTCGACGGCCCGCAGGTCGGTCGTCTTGAAGCCACCCTGGCGGATCTTGTAGACCTTCGACAGGTTCGCCACCGAGATGTACTCGGAGTCCTTCTTCCCGGCCTCCTCGCGCTGACGGGCGCGAGCGATGAGTTCGGCGTCGTCGGCCCCCTCGTCGGAGATCTCGAGCCCGTGGGAGTGCGTGGGCGCGATGCTCGACTGGATGCGCTGGCTGGCGAGCGACGGCGCGGCCGCGACCAGCCGCTGCGTGTACGGGTGCTGCGGGTTGGCGAGGATCTCTTTCGACGGCCCCGACTCGACGACGCGACCCTTGTACATGACGACGAGCTTCTCGGCCCGCTCGGCGGCGAGACCGAGATCGTGCGTGATGAAGAGCACCGAGGTGCCGTAGTCGCGGGTCAGGGTCTCGAGGTGGTCGAGGATGCGGCGCTGGACCGTGACGTCGAGGGCCGAGGTGGGCTCGTCGGCGATCAGGAGCTTGGGCCGCGACGACAGGCCGATGCCGATCAGCACACGCTGCCGCATGCCGCCCGAGAACTGGTGCGGGAACTGCTTGAGACGGTCGCCCGCGTCGGCGAGTCCGGCCTCTTTCAGGACGTCGACGGCTCGCTGGCGCACGGCCTGCTTGCCGGTCGCGACACCGTTCGCCCGGATGGCCTCCTCGACCTGGAAGCCGATGCTCCACACGGGGTTGAGGTTCGACATGGGGTCTTGCGGCACGTAGCCGATGTCACGACCGCGGATGGCCTGCATCTCGGAAGCAGTGACCTTCGTGAGGTCCTTGCCCTCGAAGAGGATCTGGCCGCCCGTGACCTCGCCGGTGCCGGGCAGCAGGTCGATGATCGACGTGGCGGTCGTCGACTTGCCCGAGCCGGACTCGCCCACGATCGCCAGGCTCTCGCCCTGACGGATCGTGAGGTCGACCCCGCGCACGGCGTCGACGTACCCGGCCTGCGTCTTGAAGCCGATCTTGAGGCCCTTGATCTCGAGCAGGGGCGTCGACGACGAAGCGGTGCCCGCCGTCTCGGGTCGGGTGGAGGTGTCGGTCATCGACGTGCCCTCGCCTTCGGGTCGAGGGCGTCGCGCACGACGTCGCCCATGAGGAGGAACGACAGCACCGTCACGGACAGCGCCGCGGCGGGCCAGAAGAGGGGCATCGGCGCGACACGGAGAGAGTTGCGCGCCGCGTTGATGTCGTTGCCCCAGGACATGGTGCTCGGCGGCAACCCGATGCCGAGGAACGACAGCGTCGCCTCGGCCACGATGAACGTGCCGAGCGAGACGGTCGCCACGACGATGACCGGGGTGATGGCATTCGGCACGACGTGCCGGACCAGGATGCGGAAGCGGGACACCCCGAGCGCAGCCGAGGCCGTGACGTAGTCGGCCGCACGGGCACTGAGGACCGAACCGCGCATGACGCGCGCGATCTGCGGCCAGGCGAAGACCGACAGCACGAGGGCCACGGTGAGGGGCGTCCGCGTCGGCAGGATCGACATCAGCACGATGGCACCGAGGACGGTGGGGATCGCGAAGAAGATGTCGCCGATGCGCGAGACGACCGCGTCGAGCCATCCACCGTAGAAGCCGGCCAGCGAGCCGATCACGATGCCGACGACCGTGACGATGATCGTCGCGATCAGACCGACGGTGAGTGAGGCACGCGTGCCCCAGACGATGCGGGCGAACACGTCGGTGCCCTGGAACGTGAAACCGAGCAGGTGGCCGGCCGACGGGCCCTCGTTGCTCCGGGGCAGGTCGGCAGCCGTCGGCGAGACGCTGGTGAACAGCCCGGGGAAGAGCGCCACCACGATGACGACGACGATGAGGAACGCCGCGATCCAGAACGTCGGGCGACGCTTCATGGCGTCCCACGCGTCGTTCCAGCTGCTGCGGGGTTTCTCGGACTCGTCGATCGCGTCGACGGCCTTGACGGGCGTCTCGTCGAGATCGGCGACGAAGTGGTCGGCGGACAACGCCGACGAGTCGTTACTTGGCATAGCGGATCCTCGGGTCGAGAAGGGCGTACAGCAGGTCGACGAGGAGGTTGGCGATCATGAAGATGATCACCATCACGGCGACGAACGAGACGACGGTGGGGCCTTCGCCGAGCGTGATCGCCCGGTAGACGGTGCCGCCGACGCCCTGGATGTTGAAGATTCCCTCGGTGACGATGGCACCGACCATCAGCGAACCGATGTCGACGCCGAGGTAGGTGACCACGGGAACGAGCGAGTTGCGCAGGATGTGCACCGTGACGACGCGGCCACGGGTGAGCCCCTTGGCCGACGCGGTGCGCACGAAGTCGGCGCTGGAGTTCTCGGACACGGAGGCGCGGGTGAGCCGGACGATGTAAGCGAACGACACCGAGGCGAGCACGATGGCGGGCAACACCAGTTCGTCCCACGGAGCCTGCGAGCTGACCGTCGTGCGGAACAGGCCGAGTTGGATGCCGAAGACGTACTGCAGCAGGAAGCCGATGACGAACGTCGGCACCGAGATGAGCAGCAGGCTGACGACGAGGGCGCTCGTGTCGAAGAGCTTGCCCTTGCGGAGGCCCGCGATCAGACCGACGACGATGCCGGCGACGGCCTCGAAGAGCAGGGCGAGCATCGCGAGTCGGAACGTGATGGGGAACGCGCGGATCAGCTCGTCGACCACGGGACGACCGGAGAAGGTCGTGCCGAGATCGCCGGTGAACAGGCCGCCGATGTACAGCAGGTACTGCACGATGAACGGCTGGTCGAGGTTGTACTCGGCGCGGATGGCCTCGATGACGGCCGGCGACGGGGTCTTGTCACCGAACAGCGCTGCCACGGGGTCACCGGGCAGCGCGAAGACCATGAAGTAGATGAGGAACGTCGCCCCGAAGAAGACGGGGATCAGTTGGAGGAGCCTGCGTCCGGTGTACCAGAGCATCAGGCTTCCTCGGACGTCTGCGCGTGCATCGTTATCGCAATCGTGTGGAGGGAGGGGTGGGTGGGCCCGCCGAAGGGGCCCGGACAGTGCGAACACTGCCCGGACCCCGTCGAGCGTCGGTCGAGCGCGTGAGCGACGACCTTACTTGGTTACTTGGTGATGTTCTCGTAGATCGGCACGGAGTCCCAGCCGTACTCGACGTTGCTCACCGTGTCGGCCCAGACGCCGTTGACGTTCGCGTACCAGAGCGGGATGATCGGCAGGTCCTTGAGCAGGACCTCCTGGGCCTTCTGGTACGAGGCGTTCGCGTCGTCGACGTCGCTCGCCGCGCTGCCCTCGGCGAGCAGGTCGTCGAACTCGGGGTTCGAGTACTTGCCGTCGTTCGAGCTGCCGTCGGTGGCCATCGTCGGGTACAGGAAGTTGTACAGCGACGGGTAGTCGGCCTGCCAGCCCGAACGGAAGGCGCCGGTCATGGCACCACCCGAGGCGTCGGTGCGGAACTCGGCGAAGGTCGGGTAGGGCTTGCCCTCGGCCTTGATGCCCAGCGTCTTGGAGATGTTCGCGGTGACCGCGTCCACCCACTCCTGGTGTCCACCGTCGGAGTTGTAGCCGATGGTGAAGGTGGTGTCGCCGTAGGGCGAGATCGCGTCGGCCTGGTCCCAGAGGTCCTTGGCCTTGTCGGCGTCGAACGAGAGGACGCTCTCACCCTCGAGCTTGTCGGTGTAACCGGGGATGACGGGCGAGGTGAAGTCCTTGGCCGGCGTCCGCGTGCCCTGGAAGATGACCTTCGTGACGTCGTCGCGGTTGATGGACATCGAGATGGCCTGACGACGCAGGTTGCCTTCTTCGTCGTCGCCGAAGTGCGCCAGGTACTGCGGGATCGTCATGCCCTGGAAGACCGCGGCGGGCTGGTTGACGTTCGTGTCGGGGAAGTCGCTCTGGTACGTCTGGAACGCCGCCGGGCCGATCTGGTCGAGCACGTCGAGGTTGCCACCCTGCACGTCGGCGTAGGCCGAGTCGAGCGAGGTGTAGAAGTTGATGTCGAGCCCGCCGTTCTTCGGCTTGCGGTTGCCGTCGTAGTCGGGGTTCGTCTTCAGCTTGATGCCCTGGTTGTGCGTCCAGGCGCCTTCACCGTCGAGCATGTACGGACCGTTGCCGACCGGGTTCTCGCCGAAGGCGGCGGGGTCGGCGTAGAACGACTCGGGCAGCGGCGAGTAGGCCGAGTAGCCGAGACGCAGGGGGAAGTCGGCCTCGGGGGTGTTGAGCGTGACCGTGAACACGGTCGGGCTTTCGACGGTGAGGTCGAGGTCGCTCTGCGCGGTGTCGCTGTAGCCCTTGAAGTTCTCGAAGAACGAGCTGCCGGACGAGTTCGCGACGTTGTCGAAGCTGGCCGCCCAGTTCCAGGCCTTGGTGAACGACTCGCTCGTGACGTCGGTGCCGTCGGTGAACTTCCAGCCGTCCTTGAGCGTGACGGTCCACACGGTGGCGTCGTCGCTCTCGATGCTGTCGGCGACCTCGTTCTTGGTGGTGCCGTCGGCGTTGTAGCTGACGAGACCGGCGAAGATCGAGGTGACGATGCGGCCACCACCGGTCTCGGTCGTGTTCGACGGGACGAGCGGGTTCTCGGGCTCGGTGCCGTTCGTCTTGATGATCGCGGTAGCGTCACCGGACGACGAGTCGTCGTCCCCGCTGCCGCTGGCGCAACCGGTGAGGACGAGTGCTGCCGTCCCCACGACGGCGACGGCCGACAGGCCCATGCGCGTCTTCTTCAATGTTCCTCCTGATGCGGGAAAGGACGCAGCACTGTGCCCAGGGGCCGTGCCGCGTTGGATGGTGTGAGCCTAGGCACCCTGTTCGGGCATCACCAAACCCCGACGTCAACGGTTACACGACGGAAACCAACTCGCGGGATCATTGCGTCGACGCCCAGTTCGTTGCGTATAGGGCCTGAAGTTCGCATGAATCGGCTGCGAGAAATCCGCCACCTGGCAGGTATTGTTCTCCGCCACCGCTGGAGGCGCGGGTCGGCCCACCCACGCCGGTCCCGTACGATCACCCCCGTGAGCCGCCCCCACGACC
>NZ_LHOZ01000052.1:0-11300 GCF_001297205.1 Frigoribacterium sp. RIT-PI-h
GTAAACGACCCGCCACGAAGTAAACGACCCGCCACGAAGTAAACGACCCGCCACGAGGTAGACAACCCGCCACCCGTTTGCGTGGCGGGTCGTTTACTTCGTGGCGGGTCGAACGCCACGAGGACGACCGCAGGAGGCGCGGGCCGGGTCAGGAGGCGCGGGTCACGGACGCCGGGTCGGCCAGCACGGCGGCGAAGGCCAGTTCGGCGGCACCGATCGTCAGCCGGTCCACGCCGAGCGCGGCCCGGGTGATCCGCACGTCGTCACGAGCGCCGGGCAGGGACTGCCCACGGACCCGATCGGCCAGACGGCCGGGGTCGGCAGCGTGCAGCGATCCGAGGAACCCGCCGAGCACGATCAGCTCCGGGTTGAACGAGTTGACGACGCCCCGCAGGGCGACGGCCAGGAAGTCGATCTGACGTCGGACCTCGACGGCCACGGGCGAACCGGGACCGGCACCGGCGAGTGCCGCGTCGAGCTGGTCGGCCTGACCGCGGTCGAGCCCCGTGACGGCGAGGAGGCGGGCCTGCCCGACCTCGGTCTCGAGGCAGCCCACGGCGCCGCAGTGGCAGAGCTGGCCGACCGAGTTGACGAGGGTGTGCCCGATCTCGCCGGCGAAACCGCCCACACCGGTCACCGGGCTGCCGCCGATCAGGACTCCCCCGCCGACGCCGCTCGCACCGCCGTTCAGGAACACGAGGTCGTCGACACCCCGCCCGGCCCCGAAGCGCCCCTCGGCGATCGCCCCCAGCGAGGCGTCGTTGGCGGCGCGGGTGGGCAGACCCGTCGCCGAGGCGACGACGGCGGCGAACGGCTCGTCGATCCAGCCGAGGTGCGGGGCGAGGCGCACCACTCCCCCGTCGGAGCCGACCAGGCCGGGCACCGCGAGACCGACCCCGAGCACCCGCACGTCGGGAGACAGCGCGGTGGTCCGCAGCTCGTCGATCACCTCGGCGGCGAGCGCCGCGGCCTGGGGCGCGCTGGGCACCCCGACGGTCTCGCGCCGGACGCGGTGCTGCACGACGCCGTCGAGCCCCACGGCTCCGACCGTGACGGCGTCGATCTCGGGGTTGACCGCGATCGCGACGACACGGGGACTCGGGGCCACGACCGGGCTGGGACGCCCGACCCGGTTGGTGCCGACCGGGTCGGTCTCGACGACGAGCCCCAGGTCGACGAGTTCGCCCACGAGCGCCGCGATCGTCGAGCGGTTGAGCCCGGTGGCCTGGGTCAGGGCCGACCGCGACGTGGCCCCGTCGGTGTGGACGATGCCGAGCACCGTCGCGAGGTTGTCCCGCCGGACCCGGTCGAACCGAGCACCGAGATCGGGCGTCGTCGCGGTGTCACCACCGCCCTGCTGAGTCGTCACGTCCCCACCCTCCGTGCGTCGAGGCTACCTCGACCTCGACGGGCGGCACGGCGCGGGGCCGGCCACCCGTCGACCGCGGGACTCAGAACTCGTCGACCCGCCAGCCGATGGCGGCGGTCTCGACCGACACCGCGCCTCCTGACCGCGTGACGACGAAGTCGGCCGACCCGCCGGTGGGCGTCGTCACCGTGAGCGAGCGGGTGCCGTCGCCCCCGGGGAACACCTTGAGCACGAGACCGTCGAGGTAGTCGTGGTCGGGGCGGTCGTCCCGCGCGCCGACCGGGATCACCGCCCCCTCGCGCACGTAGAGCGGCAGGCTCAGCACGTCGTGCTGCTCGGTGCGCCAGGTGCCCGACCCCGCGTCGACGACCTCGCCGGTCCACCAGTTCGTCCAGCGTCCGGCCGGCAGGTACACCTCGACGGTGCCGTCGGCCGAGAAGACCGGCGCGACGAGCAGGTCGTCGCCGAGCAGGTACTGCGTGTCGACGTGGGCGGCGCCTCGGTCGTCCGGGAAGGCCAGGGCCATCGGACGCATGACCGGCAGTCCCGACCTCGACGACTCGAGCCCGGCGGCGTACAGGTAGGGCATGAGCGACAGCTTGAGCTTCGTGAAGCGCCGGGTGACCTCGACCGCCTCGTCGTCGAACGCCCACGGCACCCGGTACGACGAGCTGCCGTGGAACCGGCTGTGGCTCGACAGCAGGCCGAAGGCCGTCCACCGCTTGTAGACCTCGGCGCCGGGGGTCCCCTCGAAACCGCCGATGTCGTGGCTCCAGAACGAGAAGCCGCTCATGGCCAGGGACAGGCCGCCACGGAGGGTCTCGGCCATCGACTCGAAGGTCGACGTCGAGTCACCACCCCAGTGCACCGGCAGCGCCTGACCACCGGTCGTCGCCGAACGGGCGAAGACGACCGCGTCGCCCTCGCCGCGCACCTCCTCGAGCACCTCGAAGACCGCCTGGTTGTAGAGCTGCGTGTACCAGTTGTGCATGCGCTCGGGGTCGGAGCCGTCGTGCCAGACGACGCCGGTGGGGATGCGCTCGCCGAAGTCGGTCTTGAACGCGTCGACCCCCTGGGCCTGCAGCCGACGCAGGTGGCCCTGGAACCAGGCCGTCGCCTCCGGGTTCGTGAAGTCGACCAGCGCCATGCCCGCCTGCCAGAGATCCCACTGCCAGACGCTGCCGTCGGGGTTCTTCACGAGGTACCCGGCGTCGGCGGCCTCGCGGAACAGCGTCGAGCGCTGCCCGATGTAGGGGTTGATCCAGACGCAGACACGCAGGTCGCGCTCGTGCAGCCGGGCGAGCATTCCCTCGGGGTCGGGGAACACCCGGGGGTCCCACTCGAAGTCGCACCACTGGAACTCGCGCATCCAGAAGCAGTCGAAGTGGAAGACGCTGATCGGCATGTCGCGACGGGCCATCTCGTCGACGAAGCCCGTCACCGTCGCCTCGTCGTAGTCGGTCGTGAACGACGTCGACAGCCACAGGCCGTACGACCAGGCCGGCACGTGCGCCGGGCGACCGGTCAGCCGCGTGTAGCGGTCGAGCACGTCGGCGGGCGTGGGCCCGGCGATCACCAGGTAGCGGAGGGTCTCGCCCGCAACCGAGAACTGCACCCGCTCGACCGACTCGGAGCCGATCTCGTACGAGACGTGGCCGGGGTGGTCGACGAGGACGCCGTACCCGCGGTTGGTCACGTAGAAGGGCACGTTCTTGTAGGCCTGCTCGCTCGAGGTGCCTCCGTCGGCGTTCCACACGTCGACCGTCTGGCCGTTCTTGACCAGCGGGCCGAACCGTTCGCCGAGTCCGTAGACGAGCTCGCCCACGCCCAGCGAGAGCTGTTGCGAGACGTACGACGGGGCGAGGGTGCGGGACGTCCCCGCTCGCGCGTTGCCGATCATGGAGCCGTCGACCTGCGCGTCGGCCGCGAGCCGGTGGTAGCCGACCGACTTCGGGCCCGAGCGGGTGAGCACGGTGTCGCCGTCGCGGAACGTGAGGTCGAACGGCGCACCGCGACCGACCGTGGCGGTGAGGCGTCCCGAGGTCAGGGTCGCGCCTCCTTCGCTCGTCTGGACGACCCCCACTCCGGCGGGGCCGCCTTCGGCACCCACGAGGTCGAACCCGATCTCGTCGCGACCGCCGGCGAAGTGCGTCACGTCGACGGCGATGACGCCCTCCATCGGCGAGCTCAGCGCGACGGTGAGCGTCGGGCGGTTGAGGGTGTCGCCCCGCGAGGCGATCACCTTGGTGGGCGCGGTGACCTCGATCGAGCGTCCGTCCGCCCGGGTCTCGACGTCGTGGACCTCCTGGGCGAAGAGGGACTCGACCCCCGGGCGGATCTGCCAGAAACCGTCGGTGAACTTCATGTGGAGCCTTTCGGGGTGGAACGCGTCACTTGACCGCGCCGGCCGTGATGCCGCGGGTCAGGGTGCGCTGGAAAATCAGGAAGAAGACGAGCGTGGGGATCAACCCGAGCAGGGCCGACGCGCTCGTCGTGGTGACGTCCATCAGCCGGTCGCCCTGCAGGGCGGTGATGGCGACGGGAACCGTCTGGTTGCCGTTCGACACGAGGAAGGTGAGCGGGATGAGGAACTCGTTCCAGGTCCAGATGAAGAAGAAGATCGCGAGCACCGACAGGGTCGGCCGACTGATCGGCACGATCACCCGCCAGAGGATCTGCCACCGGCTCGCGCCGTCGAGCGACGCCGCTTCGAGCACCTCTTTCGGGAACGTGCCGTAGACGCTCGAGAGCAGGTAGGTGCCGAAGGCGCTCTGGATCACCGTGAAGATGATGATGACCGCCCAGATGTTGTCGTAGAGGCCCACCTGCTTGAACATGAAGTACAGCGGGTAGAGCAGCGCCTCTTGCGGCAGCATGTTCGCCAGCAGGAACAGCACGATGATCCAGGTCCGACCGCGAACCCGGCCGATGCCGAGCGCGTAGGCGTTGAACACCGAGATGACCACGGCGAACAGGGCCACCAGCCCGGCGATCACGAAGCTGTTCCAGAGCTTGGCGGGGAACTCGACCCGGTTCCAGAAGTTCACGAGGCCGTCGAAGTACAGCGACGTCGGCAGGCTGAGCGGCCCCCCGGTCGTGTAGTCGGCGGGCGACTTGAACGAGTTCACCAGGATCAACAGGAAGGGCAGGGCGATCAGCACGCCGAAGGCGATGGCCGCGGCGAGGATCACCCAGTCGGCGGCCGTCTTCTTGCGGCCCCGTCGCGACGCCCTCGGGAGGCGCGGGCTGGGGACCGCGGGACGGATGCGTTCGTCTTTCACCGGCGGGACGACGGTCGTGGCCATCAGCGTTCCCTCTCTGCTCGTTCGACCCGGTTCTGTGCCCGGATGAAGAAGATCGTGATGACGACGATGACGAGTGTCAGCGCCGTCGCGATGGTCGCTCCGTAGCCGACCTGCTGGCTCTGGAAGAACTCGCTGTAGGCGTAGTAGCTCGGCACGATCGTCGAATCGCCGGGACCGCCGCGGGTCAGGGCGTAGATCGGGCCGAAGACCTTGAGCGCGGCGATCGTGCAGGTCAACACGACGACGAAGATCTCGGGTCGGATGATGCTCACCGTGATCGCCCGGAACCGCTGGAACCAGCCGGCGCCGTCGAGCTCCGCCGCCTCGTACAGCTCGGGGTCGACCCGTTGCAGCGCGGCCATGAAGATGACGACGGGATAGCCGAGCTGCACCCAGACCATCACCACCATGATGCTGAGCAACGCCGTGTCGGGGCTGCCGAGCCAGTTGTGCTGCAGGGCACCGAGCCCCACCGCGTCGAGCACGGTGTTGAGCGCGCCGTTCTCGGGTCGGAGTATCCAACCGATGACGATCGCGGCGATCGCCACGGGGAGGATCTGCGGCAGGTAGTAGGTCGCGCGCAGGAACGACGCGAGACGGCCGCCGAACTTCCGGCCGATGAGGTCGAAGAGCATCGCGGCGAGCAGCAGCCCCAGCACGGTGGGGACGACCACCATCGCGATGATCAGGAAGACGCTGTTGAGGAAGGACGTCCAGAAGCGGTCGTCGCTCATCAGCTCACGCCAGTTGTCGAGCCCGGCCCAGGTCGGTGGCCGGATGCCGCGGTAGTCGGTGAAGCTGAGGTAGACGTTCCAGATCAACGGGACGAGGATCACGACCGTGAAGAGGACGAAGCCCGGGATCAGGTACAGCCAGAAGCCCGCGCGGCGGGCTCCGGGCAGGAGGCTCTCCTCCGGCGGGAGGGCCGACGACGTGCGTCGGCCCTCGCGACGGGGGCGCGCCTCCCGGGCACCGGGGCGGGTGTCGAGGGAGGTCACGGCTACTTCCCGGTGATGTCGTCGACGCCGCTCTGGTACTGGTCGCCCAGGGTGGTCAGCATCTCGTCCGGTGTGGCCGTGCCGTTGACGAGCTCTTGCGTGCCCGCGACCAGTTGGTCGTAGAAGGTCGGCGTGGGCCAGTCCGGGTAGTACGCCAGGCCGTCGCGGTCGAGCAGGGTGTTGAAGTTGGCGATGAGCTCTTGGCTCTTCGGGTCGGTGATGTCGGCGGGGTCGGCCTTGACCGGCACGCCGCCGTTGTTGCCGATGAGGTTCTGGATCTCGGGGCGCATCGTGATGTCGATGAACTCGTACGCGAGGTCCTTGTTGGCCGCGTTCTCGGGGACGACCCAGAGGTTGCCGCCCGAACCCGGGGCCATCTCGCTGCCGGGGAAGAGGAACGTGCCCCAGTCGAAGGTGGCCTCGTCGGCGACGCGGCCCGCCCACCAGCTGCCCGACACCATGATCGGTGCCCCGCCGCTCATGAACGTGGTGCCCATGTCCTCGGCCTTGATGCCGGTGACGTCCTTCGAGATCCACCCGTTGTCGACGTACTCCTTCAGCTTGTCGGCGGCGTAGCTCAGCTCGGGGCCCTGCCAGTCGACGTCGCCCTCGTAGAGCTGGTAGTCGTCGACGAACGAGCGGTCGGCCTTCGAGAGGGCCAGCTGGTAGAACAACTGGCCGAGCGGGTACTCGCCTCCGGCTTCGGCGAGCGGCGTGATGCCGGCGTCGGTGAAGGTCTGCAGGGCCGCTTCGAACTCGTCGTACGTCGTGGGCACGGCGATGCCCTGCTCGGCGAAGGCGTCCTTGTTGTAGAACACCTCGACGTACTCGCCGTAGTTCGGGATGCCGTACCAGCTGCCCGACCCCATGACGCCTCGCTCGTCGTACTTCGAGGTCGTGGCGATCGACGGGGCGAGGTCGTCGTCCCAGCCGTACTCGTCGACGGCGTCGTCCAGGTCGGCGAGCAGCCCCTGGCTCGCGAGCAGGCCCGCCGTGGCGTTGCCCTTGTTGTACTCGAGGATGTCGGGCGCCTCGTTCGAGTTGAGCACCTGGCTGGCGGTCGAGCGGATCTGCTCGAAGCTCTTCTCCTCGAACTCGACCTTCGCGCCGGTCTCTTCTTCGAAGGTCTTGATGGCCTGGTCCCAGGCGATGCCCATCGCGCTGGTCTCGCTCTCGAAGTGCCAGAGCGTCAACACGTTGGGGTCGGAGGACCCTCCGCTGCCGGCCGAGCAGCCGGTCAGCAGGGCCGCGGTGGCCGCGAGGGCCGTGCCGACGGCGACGATGCGTCGTTTCTTCATGGTGTCTACCTCCTCGTAGAGGCCCCGTGGCGATCGTCGAAGCGTTTCGACGATCGACGCGGAGCGGTGTGATCTGTCCGTCGGATGACGGTGGTGCGGTGGTGCGGTCGGTGGGGGTTCAGGAGGCGCGGGTCGGCTCCGAGACGGAGCCCTTCGCCAGGTAGGTGGGTGCGATCAACTCGACACCCGTGTCGAGGTGGCCGTCGATCCGCTCGAACGCGGCCTCGACCGCACGCGAGCACATCTCGTCGATCGGCAGCGGGATCGTGTCGAGTGCGGGTTCGAACTCGTCGGCCGGGTAGCTGGCGCAGGCCGCCAGCACCGAGAGGTCGCGGGGGATCTCGAGCCCGAGGCGCCGGACGCGCTGGAGGACGGCCTCGGCGGTGGGCTCGCTGCAGTGCAGCACGAGCGCGGTCATGCCCGGCAGCCTCTCGCGGAGGTCGTCGAACGCCCGGACGGCCGACGCCCGCCCGAGGTCTGCCGCCACGGTCAGCGTCTCGACGCCGCGGCCGTCGGCCCGGGTGGCGAAGGCGTCGTCGAATCGACGGATGAAGCCGGTGTCACGCTCGTTGTACGAGGCCGGGTGGCCGATGACGCCGATCGACCGGTGTCCGGCATCGGCCAGACGGTCGACGCTCTCGGCGGCCGCGGCGGCGAAGTCGAGGTCGATGCAGGCGAGGTCGTCGACGCCCTGGGGGATGCCGATGAAACCGGCCGGCAGGTCGAGTTCGCGAACGAGGTCGACGCGTTCGTCGACGGTCGCCACGCCGATCGCGACCACGCCGTCCACGAGCGAGCTCGAGGCCACGCGACGGATGCCGGACACCTCGTCGTCGGTGGCCAGCAGCAGCACGTCGTAGTCACGACGACGAGCCGCCTCGACGACGGCGGTGACGAAGCGCATCTGGGTGGGCTGGTGGTTGTCGGGCCGGATCGGCGCACTGAGCGCCAGGATGTTGGTGCGGGCGCCGGCGAGCATGCGGGCTCCGGCATGCGGCCGGTAGCCGAGCCGGTCGACGGCGTCGGTCACCCGCTGCCGGGTCGACGCCGCGATCGACCGCTTGCCCGAGAGGGCGTACGAGACCGTCGAGATCGACACACCGGCGGCCTGGGCCACGTCGTGGATCGTCGTCATGATGACCTCGCTGTCGGTTGTCGAACTGGTGCGGAAGCGCTTCGACTGCCGCGGATCGAGACACTACGACAGCCGCGGCGCGGCGCGCAAGTCTTTTGTCGGACCCCGCGACAAATGCCTCGCGCCCCTTCCGAACCATCCCCGGAAGGGATATGTTGAGGCTCACAACATTCGCATCGGGGCGGGACCGCCCCATGCGTCCGACCGCTCGAACCCTGGAAGGGACACCGATGTCCACCACCCCCACCCGCGAAGACAAGTTCTCGTTCGGCCTCTGGACGATCGGCTACAACGGCTCCGACCCCTTCGGCGGCCCGACCCGCCCGCAGCTCGACGTCGTCGAGGCCGTCGAGAACCTCGACCGTCTCGGTGCCTATGGCCTGACCTTCCACGACGACGACCTGTTCGCCTTCGGCTCGACCGACGCCGAGCGCCAGAAGCAGATCGACCGCCTCAAGGGCGCACTCGACGCGACCGGCATCGTCGTGCCGATGGTCACCACGAACCTGTTCAGCGCGCCCGTCTTCAAGGACGGCGGCTTCACCTCGAACGACCGCGGCGTCCGTCGCTTCGCCCTGCGCAAGGTGCTGCGCAACATCGACCTCGCCGCCGAGCTCGGTGCGAAGACCTTCGTCATGTGGGGCGGCCGCGAGGGCGCCGAGTACGACAGCGCGAAAGACGTGCAGGCAGCCCTCTCGCGCTACAAGGAGGGCGTCGACATGCTCTCGCAGTACGTGCTCGACAAGGGCTACGACCTGCGCTTCGCCATCGAGCCCAAGCCCAACGAGCCCCGGGGCGACATCCTGCTGCCGACCCTCGGTCACGCGATCGCCTTCATCGAGACGCTCGAGCACCCCGAGATGGCCGGCGTGAACCCCGAGGTCGGTCACGAGCAGATGGCCGGGCTGAACTTCACGGCCGGCATCGCCCAGGCGCTGTACCAGGGCAAGCTCTTCCACATCGACCTCAACGGTCAGCGCGGGATCAAGTACGACCAGGACCTCGTGTTCGGCCACGGCGACCTCCAGAACGCGTTCTCGCTCGTCGACCTGCTCGAGCACGGCTCACCCCAGGGCGGCCCGACCTACGACGGCCCCCGCCACTTCGACTACAAGCCCTCGCGCACCGAGACGATCGACGGCGTGTGGGAGTCCGCAGCCGCCAACATGCGCATGTACCTGCTCCTCAAGGAGCGCGCGCAGGCCTTCCGCGCCGACCCCGAGGTGCAGGAGGCCCTGGTCGCCAGCCAGGTCGCCGAACTCTCGGTGAACACCCTCGCCGACGGTGAAGGCTACGAGCAGTTGCTCGCCGACCGCGCCTCCTACGAGGACTTCGACGCCGATGCCCACTTCGGCGGACACGGCTACGGCTTCGTGCGCCTGCAGCAGCTCGCCCTCGAACACCTGATGGGCGCTCGCTAGCCACCCGCCTGCCGCACGGCACCGGCTCGCCGCTCACGTCCGGACGTGAGCGGCGAGTCGCGTCTTCCCGGCCCGGCGTCGGGGTGCGCTCCCGTGCTGAGCCCCCCGCCCGAACGCACCCCCGAATGCCCGCACGCCCCCGTCGCCGCCCGAACGCCCGCCCTTCCGTCGCCGTCATCGGCACCCGCGGCTACCCCAGCTACTACGGCGGATTCGAGACCGCCGTGCGTCGGATCGCCCCTGCCCTGGTCGACGCCGGCTGGGACGTCACGGTCTACGGTCGCGACGGGTCGACGCGCGACGACGACCCCGCCCGCGACCGTCGCGTGACCTCCCGCCTGACGAGAGGCGTCGAGAGCAAGTCCCTCAGCACCCTGAGCTACGGCCTCACCGCCGTGCTCGATACCCTCGTGCGGCGGCCCGACGCGGCCCTCGTGATGAACGTGGCCAACGGCTTCTGGCTTCCGCTGCTGAGGCTGCGGGGCATCCCCGTGCTGGTCAACGTCGACGGCATCGAGTGGGAGCGCGCCAAGTGGGGCCGTGCGGCCAAGACGGTGTTCCGTCTCGGAGCCAAGGCCAGCGCACGCTTCGCGAACGGGTTGATCTGCGACGCCCGCGAGATCGTCCGGCGCTGGCAGGCCGACTTCGGGGTGGACGGCCTTTTCATCCCCTACGGCGGCGACCCGGTCCGCGACCTGCCGGTCGAACCGGGCCAGCGACACCGCGGGTACGCCCTCGTCGTCGCGCGCTTCGTGCCCGAGAACACCGTGGTCGAGTTCGTCGAGGCGGCCCGCACGATCGCCGAGCGGCACGACGTGGTCATCGTCGGCTCGACCGGCTACGGCGGCGAACTCGACGAGCTCGTCCGTGCGCTGGCCGACGAGAACGACCGCGTGACCTGGCTCGGTCACGTCAGCGACGACGACCGTCTGCACGCCCTCTGGCAGCACACCGGGGCCTACTTCCACGGCCACAGCGTCGGCGGCACGAACCCCGCCCTGGTGCAGGCCATGTTCGCCGGCGCTCCCGTCGTGGCGCGTGACACCGTCTACAACCGCGAGGTGCTCGACGGCGCAGGCACCCTGGTCGCCCCCGAGTCCGCGGCCATCGCCGCCGCCGTCACGGCGTTGCTCGACGATGCTGCCGAACAGGAGCGCCTCAGCGTCGCGGCACTCGCCCGCGCCTCGGACGCGTACACCTGGCAGTCGGTCTGCGACGCCTACGAGGAGGCGCTGCGAGCGACCCTGCCCCGCTCGCGCTGACCGACGACCGCGGTGCGAAATAAGTTGCACAAAGGTGTGCAAGATCGTACGATCGAGGCATGCCCGCCGCCGATGCCCCCGTGCGCCCCCCCCGCGCGCCACGCCGTGACGCCGCCGCGAACCGCGATGCGCTGATCTCCGCCGCGGCACTGCTGCTCAACCGCGATCCGTCCGTCTCGCTCGAGGCCATCGCCGCCGAGGCGGGCCTGTCGCGTCGCTCGGTCTACGGCCACTTCGCCACACGGGACGACCTGGTGCGCGAGGTCAGCCTGCGCGGCGCCGCCCGCATCGCCGTCGCCGCGCGACCCGCCCCGATCGCGGACCCGGTCGTGCAGCTCGCCTCGCTGGCCGCCCTGCTCTGGGCCGAGGTCGAGCACGTGCGGGTCATGGCCCAGCTGACCGGGCGCGGCCCGATGGCCCACGAGGTCGGCGAGGCGCTCGCCCCGCTCCGCAAGGCCGTGCGCGACGTCGTGCGGCGCGGCGTCGAGACCGGACGCATGCGAGACGACATC
>NZ_LHOZ01000049.1:0-11214 GCF_001297205.1 Frigoribacterium sp. RIT-PI-h
GCGGTGCCGGACGAACTCGTCGAGCTCGACGAACGAGCCCGGGTCGAGCAGCTCGTCGATGCGCTCCCGGGCCGTCTTCTTTCCCTTGGCGTGCTGCTTGGCGATCGCGGCCTCGCCGCTGGACGTCCAGGCCTCGTGCGAGCGGGCCTTGCGGGCGGCGGCGCCCCCTCCGCGGTTGCCCTTCGCCGAACCGGGCGCGCGCGGGGTCTGCTTCGGCCCGGGCTTCGCGCCGGCCGAGCCGTTCTGCGCGGGCTGGACGTCCAGGCCTCGTTGCACCGCGCCTCCTTCGACCGCTGCTCCTGCGCGGCCGTCGGGGCCCGCGTCGGCGCCGAGGGCGCCTCCGGCGGCACCCGACCGGCGACCGGCGGGTTCGAGCACGCGGCGCGGCACCGGGCGGGGGCGGATCGGCTCGCCACGACGATCCTGGCCCGGGATGGGCCGCGAACGACGGCCGTAGAGCACCTCGGACGAGTCGAGCAGCCACGGCACGAGCGAGATCGTCACGCCGTGCACGAGCATGAGCTTCTGGCGGATGCGGCGGCTCTTGTGGTTGTGCAGGGCGGCCTCCCACCAGTGGCCGCCGATGTAGATCGGCGTGTAGACCGTCACGACCTCGCTGCCGTGCTCTTCGCGGTGGGCCTTGATGTACTTGATCAACGGCATGCTGATGTCGCGGTACGGCGAGGCGACGATGCGGAGCGGCACTTCGATGTCCTGCTCGGCCCACTGGCGCTGAAGCAGCGCCGTGGCCTCGTCGTCGATGCCCACGTGGATCGCCTCGAGCGACTCGTGGCGTGCGGCGATGGCGTAGTCGAGGGCCTTCAACACGGGCTTCTGCATCGTGCCGACCAGCACGATGGCGTGGTCGCCGTGCGAGCCGAACTGCGTCGTGGCGTCGGGCTCGATCTCGACGAGCACGTCGCGGTAGTAGCGGTTCACGCCGAGCATCAGCACGAACAGGATCGGCATGATGACGAACACGAGCCAGGCGCCGTGCGTGAACTTGGTCACCGTGACGACGATGAGCACCGACGCGGTCAGCAGGGCGCCGAACGCGTTGATGCCGCGGGCCCGGTACACGGCACCCCGGTCGGCGCAGCCCTCGCGCAGCATGCGGGTCCAGTGCACGACCATGCCGGTCTGGCCGAGCGTGAACGAGACGAAGACGCCGATGATGTACAGCTGGATGAGCCCCGTGACGCTGGCCTGGTACACGAGCAGGATGGCGCAGGCCACCAGTGCCAGCACGATCACGCCGTTCGAGTAGATCAGTCGGTCGCCGCGCGTGTTGAGCGCCTTGGGGGCGTACTGGTCGCGGGCCAGGATCGAACCGAGCAGCGGGAACCCGTTGAAGGCCGTGTTCGCCGCCAGCAGCAGCACCGCCGCCGTGCAGGCCTGGATCACGTAGAAGGGGATGCCGAACAGTGCCCCGCCGAACACGGCGCTCGCGATCTGCGCGATGAGGCTGCGCTGCGGCGTGGTGGCGCAGTCGACGAACCCTTGCAGGTCGCAGGCGTCCTCGGCGTAGTGCACTTTCGCGATCAGGGCGACCGTGACGAGGCCGGCGAACAGGACGATGGCGATGCTGCCCATCAGCACGAGGGTCTTCTGGGCGTTCTGCACCTTGGGGCGCTGGAACGCGGGCACGCCGTTCGCGATGGCCTCGACGCCGGTCAGGGCCGAGCACCCGCTCGAGAACGCCCGGAGCAGCAACAGCACGAAGGCGGCCTGCGTGAGCTGGTCGGCCTGCACCGTGTAGTCGGCGCTCTCGGCGACGGGCGGGTCGCCGAGTGCGGTGCGTACCAGCGCGATGACGATCATGACGAAGACGCTCGACACGAACAGGTAGGTGGGGATCGCGAAGGCCTTGCTCGACTCGCGCACGCCGCGCAGGTTGACGGCCGCGAGCAGGACGACGAAGAAGATCGCGAGCTCGACGCGCACCGGCGCCAGTTCGGGCACGGCCGAGATGATGTTGTCGACGCCCGAGGCGACCGACACGGCCACCGTCATGACGTAGTCGACCAGCAGCGCCGAGGCGACCACGAGCCCGGCCTTCTCGCCGAGGTTCTTGTGGGCGACCTCGTAGTCGCCGCCGCCCGACGGGTACGCCTTGATCAACTGGCGGTACGAGGCGACCACGACCAGCAGCAGGACGACCACGGCCACCGCCACCCACGGCGCCAGGGTGAGGAACCCGAGGCCGCCGATCAGCAGGATCATCAGCAGTTCCTGCGGCGCGTAGGCCACCGAGCTGAGCGGGTCGCTGGCGAAGATCGGCAGTGCGAGGTGCTTCGGCAGCAGCTGCCCCTCGAGCTTCTCCGAGGGCAGGGGTTCACCGATCAGCCAACGCTTCGGCGACCGAGTGTCGTTGGTCACGAGCGGCGACTCTACTCCCGTGCGAGGGGCTGTCAACTTCGCTCGCGCGCGGTTTATTCCCGGTCCGTGCGGGTCGGTCCGAACTGATTCGTACCGGCCGTGGGTCAGGCGGGTGAGGAGGCGCGGGCCGGGGCGACGACGGAGGTCGCCACCCGGCGCCGGGCGAAGAGCGGCAACGTGATCGCCACGAGCGGGCCGATCAGCAGGGCCTCGGCGGCCGTGCCGATGCCGACCTGGCCGCCGAGCAGCCAACCCGCGGCCAGGACCGTGACCTCGATGACGGTGCGGGCGACGCCCACCCGCCAGCCCAGTCGGGCGTGCAGGCCGAGCATGAGCCCGTCGCGCGGGCCCGGCCCGAAGGCGGCCCCGATGTAGAGGCCGCTCGCGATGGCGAGCAACAGCAGGCCGCCCGCGAAGGTCAGGCCCTGCGCCCACCACTCGGTCTGCTGCGGCAGCACGCGCAGGCCGAGGTCGGCGACCGGGCCGATCATCAGCGTGTTGGCGATCGTGCCGAAGCGGGGGCGCTGGCGCAGGGGGATCCAGAGCAGCAGCACGACCAAGCTCGTGACGAACGTGACGGTGCCGAACGTCAACCCGGTGTGCCGGACGAGACCCTGCGAGAGCACGTCCCAGGGGGCGACGCCGATGCCGGCGCGGATCATGACGGCGATGGCGAAGCCGTAGGCGGTGAGGCCGACGAACAACTGCAGCAGGCGACGCGAGAGGAGCATGTGGTCGATCCAATCGCCCGACTGGCCTGGTGGCAAGGGTCCAATCGGTTTAGGGTGGCCGCGTGACCAACCTAGACCACGGTGCCACCACCGTCTCGTCGCGAGCGCTCGGGGTGCTGCTCGACTCGTGGCGCGCCTCCTCGGCTCCCGGCTACCTGGCGCTCGCCGACCGCATCCGCCTGCTCGTGCTCGACGGTCGGCTGCCGGTCGGCACGCGTCTGCCGTCCGAACGCGACCTCTGCGCGCACCTCGGCGTCAGTCGGACGACCGTGGCCGCGGCGTATGCCGCCCTGCGCGACTCGGGGCACGTCGACAGCGTGCGCGGCAGCGGCAGCGTCGTGCGTCTGCCGGCTCGTGCATCGGTGCCGCGCCCGACGACGACCGAGGGGCTGCTCGACCTGACGAAAGCGGCCCTGCCCGCGGTCGACGGCATCGCCGAGGCGGCCCAGCGGGCGGCGGGACGGCTCGGGGCCTACCTCGACGACCCGGGCTACGACTCGGCGGGGCGGCCCGTGCTGCGCGAGGCCGTCGCCGAACGGTACCGACGGCGCGGCCTCGAGACGAGCGCGGAGCAGATCGTCGTCACCCTCGGGGCCCAGCACGCGATCGCGCTGCTCGCCCGCGTGCTGGTCTCGCGCGGCGACCGGGCCGTCGTCGAGGCACCCGGCTACCCGCACGCCTTCGAGGCCCTCCGCGGGGCCGGCGCCCGTCTCGCGCCGGTCAGCGTGACCGTGGACGACGGCTGGGACGAAGCGGCACTGATGCAGACCCTGCGGCGCACGAGCCCGCCGGTGGCCTACCTCATGCCCGACTTCCACAACCCGACGGGCGCGACGATGCCCGCCGACCAGCGGGTGCGGGTGCTCGAGGCGGCGGCGGACGAGGGCACCGTGGTGATCGCCGACGAGACCATGGCCGAGATGGCGATCGACGGGGTGGGTCCTGGGTCGCGCGTCGAACGGCCCCTGCCGATGGCCGCGTACGGACGGGCCGTCACGATCGGCTCGGTCGGCAAGTCGCTCTGGGGCGGCCTGCGCATCGGATGGATCCGCGCCGAACGCCCGCTCGTCGACCGGCTCGTGCGCGCCCGCTCGGCGGGTGACCTGGGCACGCCCGTGCTCGAGCAGCTGGTGGTCGCCGAGCTGCTCGGCGACTTCGACCGCGTGCTGGAGGCGCGGGCCGGCCACCTGAGGAGAGGTCGCGACCGCGTCGTCCACGGCTTGCGCGAGGCGTTCCCCTCCTGGCAGGTGCCGTCGCCGGCGGGCGGGCTCACCACCTGGGTCGGGCTGGGGGCGCCGGTCGGCTCGCAGCGCCCCCACGCCGCCCGCCGCGAGGGGCTGCTGCCCGCCGCCGGTCCGGTGTTCGGCATCGACGGGGCGTTCGAGCGCTTCCTGCGCGTGCCGTTCTCGTACGCCGACAGTGACACCGACCGCGCGCTCGCGGCCCTGCGCGCGGCGTGGGACGGGGTCGACGGGGTGCAGGCACCGGCCGCGCCGCTGCTGGCCGAGGTGGTCTGAGGGACGCGACCCGCGCCTCCTGGGGTGCCGGGATGTCACGAGGTACCGCTCACCTTCGGACGTGAGCGGCACGGCGTGACAGATGGGCCTGGGCGGCCCCGCTACCTGGGCGGCCCGCTAGAAGGAGCGGTTCAAGCACCAAGCCACGGCTCGGTACGTGGGCTTGCTCCACTGGTTCAGTGCCCCGATGGGGCGATTGTGGTCAAGAGCCCAACGCTGGAGGGCGAAGACGCTCCCGGCATTGTTGGCGTTGGAGAGAGGCCCTTCGAAGTAGCCGCCGACCTTGAGCCTCGCAGTGACGCCGAGCCACGAGTTGGGGCCCATCACGCCGTCGATCGGGCCACGGTAGGGCCTCTCGGAGTCCATGCTCGCCATGCACTGGAGTCGGCTCCAGAACACGGGGCCGGGGATGCCGTCGGACTCGGTCGTGGTCTTGGGCAGCGACGCGCAGACGGCGGGCATCGCACTCGTGGACATCTCGGCAGCTGATGCCGGTGTCGTCGCGACCATCAGTGATGTCACGAGCGTCACGGCGGCGACGCCCGCGGAGATCTTCTTCGTGCTGGAGTGCATCGGTGATCCTTTCCTCGGCAGTATTCGGATTGCACACATCACCTTTCTCCGAGGGCCGAGCTCGCGCCTCCGCCGAGCGGCGGAACTCGAGGCGCCAGGCGGCTGATCTGCTCGTCCCACGGTGCCGGCCGGCCGGGGTTCTGCACAGCGTGTAAGAAAGCGCCGCCAGTTCCCAGAGAGGCTGGTGACAATGGAGGCGCGGTGCACGTCGTTCACCGCGCCTCCTCCGCTCTCCCTCTCACCACCGGAGCACCGTGCACCTGCTGTCCGTCTTCAGCCTGCGCAACCGCGCGCTGATCGCCCTCGTCACCATCGTCGTCGCCGTCTTCGGTGGCATCGCCCTCACCTCGCTCAAGCAAGAGCTCGCACCGAACGTGCAGTTCCCGCAGATCGCGATCGTCAGCTCGTACCCGGGTGCCACGCCCGAGGTCGTGAACGAGGACGTCTCGACCCCGATCGAGCAGGCCGTCCAGATCATCCCCGGCCTTGAGGGCACCTCGGCGACCTCGAGCACCTCGCAGAGCACGGTGTCGGCCGAGTTCACCTACGGCACCGACCTCGACTCGGCCGAGCAGAAGATCCAGTCGGCCATCAACCGGCTCTCGCTGCCCGACTCCGTCGACACCCAGGTGGTCACGGGCAGCCTCGACGACCTGCCGGTGATCCAGATCGCCGTCACCGGTTACGACTCCGCGGACTCGCAGGCCCTCGTCGACCGGTTGACGAACGTGACGGTGCCCGACCTGCAGAAGCTCGACGGCGTCCGCGAGGCCTCGATCTACGGCGACGCCGGCCAGCGCGTCACCATCTCGCCCGATCAGACGGCGCTCACCGCCGCGGGGCTGACGACCGCCGCCTTCCAGGACGCCCTCGACGCCAACGGCACGCTCATCCCCGGCGGCACCATCACGCAGGACGGCAAGACGCTGTCGATCCAGGCAGGGCAGCGAATCACCAGCGTCGACGAGATCCGCGCCCTGCCGCTGCTCGGCGCGACCTCGGCTACCACCATCGGCGACGTCGCCGAGGTGCAGCTGACCGGCGCACCCGTCACCTCGATCAGCCGCGTCGACGGACAGGACGCCCTCACGGTCGCGATCACCAAGACCCTCGACGCCAACACCGTCGACGTGTCACAGACGGTCCGCGACGCGATCCCGAGCCTCGCCTCCGACCTGGGCGACGGTGTGGACCTCACGGTCGTGTTCGACCAGGCGCCGTTCATCCAACAGTCGATCGACGCGCTCGCCGAAGAAGGGCTGCTCGGCCTCGTCTTCGCCGTGATCGTCATCCTGGTCTTCCTGCTGTCGATCCGGTCGACCATCGTCACGGCGATCAGCATCCCGACGAGTGTGCTGATCACCTTCATCGGGCTGCAGGCCGCGAATTACACGCTCAACATCCTGACCCTGGGTGCGCTGACGATCGCCATCGGCCGCGTGGTCGCCGCCTCGATCGTCGTCATCGAGAACATCAAGCGACACCTCACCGCGGGCGTCGACCGGCTCGAGGCGATCAAGGTCGGCGTGCGCGAGGTGGCGGGGGCCATCACCGCGTCGACGGTCACGACCGTCGTGGTGTTCCTGCCGCTGGCGTTCGTCGGCAACATCACCGGCGAGCTGTTCCGACCGTTCGCCCTGACGGTGACCATCGCGCTCGTCGCGTCGTTGTTCGTGGCGCTCACGATCGTGCCGGTGCTGGCGTACTGGTTCCTCCGGGCGCCGAAGGCCCACAAGCACGCGCCCGGGGGCGAGGCCGCCGTCGTCGAGGGGGCGACGACCGAGTCGTTGACGACCCGCGCCTCCGACCCGTCCGACACCCGGCCGCTCGACCGCCTGCGTCGCGCGTACGTCCCCGTGCTGCGGGGCACCCTGAAGCGTCCGGTCGTGACGATCCTCGTGGCACTGCTGATCCTGGTGGGCACGGGCGCCGTCATCCCCTTCATGAAGACGAACTTCCTCGGGGCGAGCGGGCAGAACACCTTCACCGTCACGCAGACCCTGCCGCCCGCGTCGAGCCTGCAGACGCAGTCCGACGCCGCCGATCGGGTCGAGCAGGTGCTCGAGGGCGTCGACGGCATCGAGACGGTGCAGCTGACCATCGGTTCGAGCGGCACGTCGATCGCGAGCTTCCTCGGCGGCTCGGGCGACAGCACGGTCACCTACTCGATCACCACCGACGAGAGCGCCGACCAGGACGCCCTGCAGGCCGACGTCCGGTCGCAGCTGGACGACGTCACCGACGCCGGCGAGATCGAGGTCTCGGCGTCGAGCGGGTTCGGCACGAGCAACGACATCACCGTCGACGTCACCGCACCCGACCCCGACAGCCTGCAGACCGCCACGGACGCCGTGCTGAAGAAGGTGCAGGGGCTTCCCGGCACCGCCGAGGCCAGCTCGAACCTGCAGGCGGCCCAGCCCGTCATCGGCGTGCAGGTCGACCGCGTCGCCGCGGCGGCGCTCGGCTACAGCGAGGTCGCCGTGGGCGGCATCGTGTCGCAGGCGATCCAGCCTTTCCGGGTGGGGTCGCTCGAGATCGACGACAGCTCGGTCGACGTCTACACGGTCGACCCGACGCCGCCGGCGACCCTCGACGAGTTGGAGGCCCTCGAGCTGCCGAGCCCGACCGGGCCGGTGCGACTCGACTCCATCGCGACGGTCGAGCAGACGACCGGGCCGACCTCGGTCACGACCACCGACGCGGTCCGTTCGGCGACCGTGACGATCACGCCGTCGAGCGACGACCTGTCGTCGGCCGGCACCGAGGTCTCCGACGCCGTCGCGTCGGTCGAACTGCCCGACGGTACCGACGCCACGATCGGCGGGGCGACGGCCGACCAGGCCAACGCGTTCTCGCAGCTCGGTCTCGCCGTGCTGATCGCCATCCTGATCGTCTACATCGTGATGGTGGCGACGTTCCGCAGCCTGGTCCAGCCGTTGCTGCTGCTCGTGTCGATCCCGTTCGCCGCGACCGGCGCGATCCTGCTGCAGCTGGCCTCGGGCGTGCCCCTGGGCGTCGCGTCGCTGATCGGCGTGCTCATGCTCGTCGGCATCGTGGTGACGAACGCCATCGTGCTGATCGACCTGGTGAACCAGTACCGCGAGAAGGGGCTGCGCGTGCGCGAGGCCCTGCTCGAGGGGGCGTCGCGACGGTTGCGGCCGATCCTCATGACGGCGGCGGCCACGATCTTCGCGCTGACCCCGATGGCGCTCGGGGTCACCGGGCACGGCGGCTTCATTTCGCAGCCGCTCGCCATCGTCGTGATCGGCGGGCTCGTGTCGTCGACCCTGTTGACACTCGTGGTGCTGCCCGTCATCTACTACCTGTTCGAGCGCATCGGCGAACGTCGGGCCGACCGGCGGGCGGCGGAAGCGGCCGAGCAGGCTGCCACCCGCGTGTGACCTCGGCCGGCGTGCCGGGTTCGGTCGTGGTCGTGCAATTCGCGACGACGGGCAGCCGACACGCCGCCCAGGGCAGGACATGAGCCGCGTGTCGGCCGGTTCGTGTCGGGTTCGGTACGCCGGAAGGCCCTCGGCAGGTCGGGTTCGGTCCGTCGGGAGAGACGGGCAGGCCGCCTGTCGACCCGAGGAGGCGGGGCTTCCGGTTCGGGGGAGGCTCGGGTATCGTAGGTGGGTCGGCTCAAGACACCGCGCCTGTGGCGCGAGCACATCGGCACCTGCGGGTGCCGATCATGCACAGCTTTGAACAGCACGAGGGTTTGTAAGTCTTGTGGGCCGGATTCCCGTCGAGTCGCGACGGGATGAATTCACGATTGTGAACGGTCCTGGTCAACGGCTGCCCGGGTATTTCTTCGCGTCATCTCTGACAAGCCCGGAAAGAACTCCTCCATGTCTCCTTACGACAACTCCCGCCCGCGCACCGACCGCACCGGTGGTGCCCCCAAGGCTGGCTCGAAGAGCCCCAAGCACCGCGGCCACCGTGCCGACGAGGTCGGAGCCCCGGCCGCCAAGAAGCGCTGGGACGCCAGCGAGCGTGCCGACCGCGGACGCCGCGAGTTCGGCACCCGCGACGGTGGCGGCAACCGTGCCCCCGGCGCGGCCCGCTCCGAGGACCGCCGCCCCAACTGGGAGCCGCGCGAGAAGCCGGCCGGCGGCAACCGCTTCGGCAACCGCGCCTTCGACAGCCGCAACGGCGAGCGCGGCCGCGACGCCGCGCCCCGCTTCGGCCGTGACGGTGGCCGCGAGGCCGCGCGTGGCTACGGCCGCGACGGTGGCCGCGACGCCGCCCGTGGCTCCGACCGCGGACCCCGCGCGTGGGACCGTTCGGATCGCCCCGCCCGCGACGACCGTGCTCCCCGCAGCTATGGCCGCGGCGACCGTCCGGCGCGCGACGACCGTGCCCCGCGTTCGTTCGACCGGAACGACCGTCCGGCTCGTGACGATCGTGCCCCCCGCAGCTACGACCGCAGCGACCGCCCGGCTCGCGAGGACCGCTCGCGTGACGACCGCGCCCCCCGCAGCTTCGCCCGTTCGGACCGCCCTGCCCGCGACGCCCGCGCGCCGCGTGCGTACGGTGACCGTCCCGAGCGCGGTGGCCGCGCCTCCGGGGGTTTCGACCGCGACGCCCGCCCGGCACGCAGCTTCGACCGCAACGACCGCGGCGACCGCCCGGCCCGCGTCGGCGACCGGTCGAGCGACTTCTACCCGAAGCGCGACGCGGCCACGCACTACTCACCCGAGGACGACGTCAAGCTCGAGAAGCTCAAGGCCGAGGTCGTCACCGCGGCCGACGTCGAGGGCGTGAGCTTCGGCGACCTGGGCCTCGGCGACAACATCGAGCGCCAGCTGGCGACGATGGGTGCTGCGGCTCCGTTCGCGATCCAGGCCGCGACGATCCCCGACGTGCTCGCCGGTCGTGACGTGCTCGGCCGTGGCCGCACGGGCTCGGGCAAGACGATCGCCTTCGGCGCCCCGCTGGTCGAGAAGCTGATGGAGAACAACGGCGCGAAGAACCGCAAGATGGGCCGCAAGCCCCGCGCGCTGATCCTCGCCCCGACCCGTGAGCTCGCGATGCAGATCGACCGCACCGTGCAGCCCATCGCCCGCTCGGTCGGCCTGTTCACCACGCAGGTCTACGGCGGCGTGCCCCAGCAGCGTCAGGTCGGTGCGCTCAACCGCGGCGTCGACATCGTCATCGGCACCCCCGGACGCATCGAGGACCTCATCGACCAGGGTCGTCTCGACCTGAGCGAGGTCGTCGTGACCGTGCTCGACGAGGCCGACCACATGTGCGACCTCGGGTTCCTCGAGCCGGTGCAGCGCATCATCCGCGAGACCGCGACGGTCCGTCCCGACGGCGCCCGCGCCCAGAAGCTGCTCTTCAGCGCGACGCTCGACAAGGGCGTGGCGAAGCTGGTCGACGAGTTCCTCGTCGACCCGGCCGTGCACGAGGTCGCCGGCGAGGACCAGGCCAGCGCCACGATCGACCACCGCGTGCTGCTGATCGAGCAGCGCGACAAGACCGCGGTCATCGAGCAGCTCGCCTCGGGCGGTGGCAAGACCCTGGTCTTCGCCCGCACCCGCGCCTTCGCCGAGCAGCTCGCCGACCAGCTCGAGGACGCCGGCATCCGCTCGACGAGCCTGCACGGCGACCTGAACCAGGCCCGCCGCACGCGCAACCTGCAGCTGCTCACCAGCGGCAAGGTCAACGTGCTCGTCGCGACCGACGTCGCCGCCCGCGGCATCCACGTCGACGACATCGAGCTCGTCGTCCAGGCCGACATGCCCGACGAGTACAAGACCTACATGCACCGCTCGGGCCGCACCGGCCGCGCGGGCAAGGAGGGCACCGTCGTCACGCTCATCACGCGCCAGCGCCGCCGTCGCATGGAGGAGCTGCTCGACCGCGCCGAGACCGACGCCGAGATGATCGAGGCCCGCTCGGGCGACCGCCTCATCGACGAGCTCGCCGGCGTGCAGGCGTAGCGAGCGGTCCCCGGGGGCGCGCACCGCGCCTCCTGGTCTCGAACCCCGTTCCGAACGACGAACCCGGAA
>NZ_LHOZ01000124.1:0-10833 GCF_001297205.1 Frigoribacterium sp. RIT-PI-h
CCCCACCCCCGTACTGGGTGGCCGTCCCCCGTTGTCCCCCGGGCCCGGATGCGGTTCGCTGGACGGAGCCGTTCGAGAGTCACGTCGACGACGACGCGACCACGCACGACACCACGACTTCAGGGGAACAGAACACGATGGACACCGCAGAGCCCGACACCGGACGCCCGGGCCCGACCGACCCGTCGGACGCCGCGACCACGCTCGACCCCGCCACGACCGTCGAGGTCGCCCCGGCGACGTCGACCCGACCGACGCGCCTCCGCCGCGAACGCGCCACGCGCCTGCGCCGACCCGCCACCTTCGTGCTGTCCTGGCTCGACCTGCCGAACGACGGCAGCGACCCCACGCTGCCCCTCGGCACCTGCCTGGTGCTCCGCACGGTCGGACGACCCGCCCGCGACGTGCTCGTCGACCTGCCCGGCGGGCCCGTCCGTGGTCGCGACAAGCTGCGACCCGGTGCCCCGCTCGGCATCGCGACCCCCGTCGAACTCGACGCGGTGGTCGCCCTCGGCACCGTCTTCGTCGAGTGGTCGGACGGCCGCGGCGTCAGCCGGACCACCTGGCTCCGCGTCCCGCCGGTCCCGGCGCGGTACCGCAGTCCCGCCGCTCGCTGATCTCGTCGGCGCGTCGCTCTGAGCCGGGCCCTCCCCCGGGAGGACGCGAGCGACGCATCGGGCCGCCCCTCGCCTCCCGGGCTCAGCGGCGGTAGGCCGCCGCCGGGTGCGTCTCGGGCAGCCGGGGCCCACCGCCGGTCAGCCGCTCGCGCAGCGTCTCGCCGGGCACGTACGCCTCCCGCAGTCGACCGCGACGACGCAGCTCGGGCACGATCAGCTCGACGAAGTCGGTCAGCGTGTCGAACGAGTGGTACTGGCGCAGGTTGATGCCGTCGATTCCCTCGTCGTCGAGCCAGCGCTCGACGGCGTCCGCCACGACCGTCGGGGTGCCGGCGACGAAGAACGTGCCACCCCAGGCCTCGTCGACCGAGTCGATCAGCTGGCCCACCGCGATGTCGAGCGGCAGTGCGGCGGCTCCCGGGTGGTCGAGCCGCCCCTCGGCCTCGAGCGCCTCACGCACGGTGCGGTCGCGGGGGTGGGACGGGGCGTCGAACGGGATGCTGCGGTGGATCAGCTTGCCCTGCTCGCTGGCGAACGAGCGGTAGAGCGCGAGCTTCTCGGCGACGACCTCGTCGGTCTCGCCGGTGATGACGCCGGCCTGCACGATGAACGACACGTCGTCGGCCGAGCGTCCGGCCGCCACGGCCGCCTCGCGCGTGGCGGCGCCGCCCGCCTTGACGGCGGGCCCGCCGGTGAAGACGACCTCGGCGTTGCGGGCCGCCTGCTCGACGCCCTTCGGCGACGCGGTCGCGAGGAAGAGCACGGGCGTCCGCTGCGGCGAGGGCTCGCTGAGGTGCGGGCCGGCGACCCGGAAGTGCTCGCCGACGTGGTCGATCGCGTGCACCTTGGCCGGGTCGGTGTAGACGCCCGAACCGGGCTCGAGCCCGTCGGCGGTGGGGTCGGCGACGACGGCGTCGTCCTCCCACGAGCCCTCCCACAGCTTGTAGAGCACGTCGAGGTACTCGGCGGCACGGGCGTAGCGCTCGGCCTTGGGGATCTCGGCGTCGAGGCCGAAGTTGCGCGCGGCGTTCGGCAGGTACGACGTCACGACGTTCCAGCCGACGCGTCCCTTCGTGAGGTGGTCGAGGGTCGACATGCGGCGCGCGAAGGCGAACGGCGGCTCGTAGCTCGTCGAGAACGTGATGCCGAAACCGAGGTGCTCGGTCACCGCGGCCATGGCCGGCACGACCATCATCGGGTCGTTGTTCGGCGCCTGGATGCCCTCGAGCAGGGCCGGCGCCGGGCTGTCGCCGAACACGTCGTAGGCACCCAGCACGTCGGCGATGAAGATCGCGTCGAAACCGCCGCGTTCGGCCAGGCGGGCCAGCTCGAGCCAGTACGCCAGGTCTTTGTACTCCCTGCGGTGGTTGTGAGGAAGCCGCCAGAGACCGTGCGTGATGTGCCCGACGCAGTTCATCTCGAAGAGGTTGAGGATCAGCTTCTTCTTCGAGGCGGGAACCCCGGAGTCGACGGCGACGGAGGGGACGGTGGCGGACGGGACGGGCGCGGGGGTGTCTGCGGTGCTCACGCGTCCTACTGTGCCGCACCGCGCCTCCTCGTCCACCGGGCGGTGACGCCGTGTTGCACGACGGGAAGGCCGGGCGGAACCACACCACACCGCGTTTCGTGCACGACACCGTGACGAGACGGGGCGCGGTGCACGGAACGCGGTGCGGTGCGGCGGGGCGGCGCCCGCGGCGCGGGCGCCACGGCGGCGCGGCGGGGGGCCGCGGGGGCCGAGCCGGGGCCGACCCGCACGGGCGGGGCGCGCAGGGCCCACGCCCCGAGGGCGCGGCCGTCGAGACGGGCGTCGACCGCGACGATGCGGCGGGCCAGCGTCACGCCGTAGTACTCGCGACGGCCTCCGCCGGCCGTGCCCGCCGTCCGGGCACCCCGCACGATCAGCCGTGCGACCGGGTCGATCAGCGTGAGCCAGCCGGGCCGGGTCGCGAACGCCCGGGGCACGAGCCGCAGCAGCCACCCGAGCGGCGACACGGGCCCGATCTCGAGCGACAGGTCGAGCACGTCGCCGCCCGCGGCGCCCGGGCCGGCCGAGACCCGCAGCGTCCGGTCGACGCCGCGCCACGAGACGGGCTGCACCCGCACCTCGTCGAACGTGTAGGTCGACGAGACGTAGTCGGCGACGGCCTGCGACGGTGCCAGCAAGGTGCGGTGACCGTCGGCGTCCTCCACCATCACGTCGACGAAACGGCCGAGCGGCGAACGGTTCCACAGCCCGACGACGACGCGCGTGCCGGATTCGGTGCCGAAGCCGGCGATGCGTCCGTGGAACCGCTGGTCGGGGGTCGCGCTGCTCATCGTCGCTACTCGGCCACCCGGGCCGAGACGGCCTCGAGGGCGGCGAGCTCGTCGGCGCTGAGGGCCACGCTCGCGCTGGCCAGCAACGCGGGCAACTGCTCGAGGGTGCGGGCGCTGGCGATGGGGGCGACGACGCGGGGCTGGGCCTGCAGCCAGGCGAGGGCGACCGTGGCGATCTCGACCTGGTGGGCGCTGGCGATGTCGCGCAGGGCGGCCACGACCTCGAGCCCCTCGTCGCTGAAGTAGCCTTCGATGTTGCCGCTGCGCGCCCCGGCGATGTCGTCGCGGGTCTGGTACTTGCCGGTCAGGAAGCCCGCGGCGAGCGAGAAGTACGGCGTGACGCCGAGCTGGTTCGAGGCGGCGAGCGGGGCCAGGGCGCGCTCGTAGGCCTTCCGGGTCACGAGGTTGTAGTGCGGCTGCAGGGCGACCGGGGCCGCGAATCCCTCGCGCCGGGCGATCTCCACCCACTCGGTGATGCGCTCGGGCGAGAAGTTCGAGATGCCGACGTGCCGCACCTTGCCGGCCTTCTGCAACGCGTCGAAGGCGCCGAGGGTCTCGGCGAGGTCGTCGCCGGTGTCGAAGTGCGCCCAGTACAGGTCGATGTGGTCGGTCTGCAGGCGGGTGAGCGAGGCGTCGGCGGCGGCCGCGACGTTGGCGGCACCGAGCCCGGGGAAGTCGGGGTGCTGGCTGACCTTGGTGCCGAGGACGATCTGGTCACGACGGGAGGCGCCGCCCTGGGCGAGCCAGGTGCCGATGACCGTCTCGGACTCACCGCCCGAGTTGCCGTCGGCCCAGGCCGAGTACACGTCGGCCGTGTCGACGAAGTTGCCGCCGCCGGCGACGAAGGCGTCGAGCACCGAGTGCGACTCGGCCTCGTCGCTGGTCCAGCCGAACGTGTTGCCGCCGAGGGCGAGGGGGAAGACGTCGAGGTCGGATGTTCCGATGAGGGGCATGCGGGGGTTCCTTTCGCGAACGTCGCGTCGGGTCGGCGCGGCGACTACCCAGGTCTAACGCGTCGGGGGCGGGTTCGTTCCCAGGTGCACGATCAGTAGCCCTGCTCGACGTCGACGACGCCCTCGGGCTCGCCACCCTCGGCGAGCGCCCGGATGTTCGCCTCGACCCGGGCCTGGAAGAGCGGCTCGGTCATCGCGTTCGTGTTGGCCTGGTGCGGGGTGATCAGGGCGCGGGGCTCGGCCCACAACGGGTGGCCGTCGGGCAGTGGCTCGGGGTCGACGACGTCGAGGCCCGCCGCCCCGATCCGTCCCTCGGCGAGCGCCGTGACGAGCGCGTCGGTGTCGACGAGCGGCCCGCGGGCGATGTTGACCAGCACGGCCGTGTCCTTCATGGCGGCGAACTGGTCGGCACCGAGCAGGCTGCGGGGGCCGCCGGGGAGCGCCGCGGCGACCACGACGACGTCGCTCGTCGGCAGCACCTCGGCCAGGCGGTCGACCGTGATCGTCCGGGCGGCGCCGGGCACGGCCTCGTCGGTGCGGCGCACCATCGTCACCTCGACGTCGAACGGCTGCCGCAGGCGCAGCAGTTCGGTCCCGCTGCCGCCGGCACCGACGATGGTGACGGTCGCCCCGTTCAGCGACATGCCCCGCTGCTCACGTTCCCACGAGGAGGCGCGGGCCCTGATCTGCAGGGAGCGCAGGGTCGCCAGCGTCAGCGCCAGGGCGTGCTCGGCCACGGGTGCGCTGTAGGCGCCCTTCGCACTGGTGAAGACCAGACCGTCGTGGGCGGTGGCCTGCATGGTCTCGACGTAGGCGTCGACGCCCGCGCTCGGCAGCTGCACGATGCGGACGCCGGGGTGCTGCTCGACGGCGGATCGCAGCTCGCCTTGGTCGATGCGCCCACCGACGACGATCATCTCGGTCTCGTCGCCGAGCTCGACGAGGCGGGCGTCGGCCGCGTCCACCGCCCGCTTCGCGGGCGCGACGCCCCATGTGTCGCCCGACGACCCCTCGGAGTCGGCGGTGGCGGAGGCGGCGGGGAGGACGGTGACGGCGACGGTGCTCATCCGTCCACCGTATCGATCCGGTCACGAAAACGACTCAGGCTCCTGTCCCCGTCGGACCGGTGGCAGAGTGACGCCGTCTGCCGGTCGCGAAACCCGATCGTGGACGCGGGAGGCACGGGTCAACGGCGACACGCGCCTCCTTCCCTTCGACTCCCCCGGCCGCCCGGCGGCCCCCGGTCGACCCCGGGTTCCCCCAGGGGTACGCTGTCCCACGGCCCAGGCGGGCCCACGGCCCCACCGGGCCCGGCGGCAGCACGACGGAAGGCAGGTGACCGGCGCTGGCTGGTGACAGTACTGGCGCCCCGCGGCATCCCTCCGTGGTCGCGCCGTCCGCCCCGCTCGTCTGAGCACCGGGCCCGACCGACCACGAGCGATGCCCACGGGCACCGACGTCTCCCGTCGACGCACGTCGTCGACGACCCAGCACCCCCGGTGTCGCGTCGTCGCCCGTGTGCGTCGGCCCGGCCCCACCGCACACCCGCCGTCCGCACGGCTGCCGTGACCACCACCCGGCACGACACCGTCCCTCGACGGACGGTCGTCGCACCACGAACGGCAGGAGCGCAGACCATGGCACTCATCGACAACGGCATCTACGTCGCGGGGCACCGCACCGACAGCCCGGCGAACCTCGACGAGACGTTCGAGTTGCTGCACGAACACCAGGGCATGGCCTGGATCGGCCTGTACCGCGCCGACCCCGACGAGGTGCGCTCGATCGCGCAGGAGTTCGAGCTGCACCCGCTCGCCGTCGAGGACGCGCTCAAGGGTCACCAACGCGCGAAGCTCGAGCGCTTCGGCGAGACGCTCTTCGTCGTGCTGCGCTCGGCCCGCTACCTCGACGCCGAGGAGACGGTCGAGTTCGGCGAGGTGCACGTGTTCGTCGGCCCGGGCTTCGTCATCACGATCCGGCACGCCGAGAACCCCGACCTCGGCCGGGTGCGCCGCCGCCTCGAGTCGAACCCCGAGCTGCTCGCGCTCGGGCCCGAGGCCGTGCTCTACGCCGTGCTCGACCAGGTGGTCGACGGCTACGGCCCGGTCGTCGCCGGCATCGAGAAGGACATCGACGAGATCGAGGACGAGCTCTTCGGCGGCGACCCCGAGGTGTCACGGCGCATCTACGAGCTGCTGCGCGAGGTGATCAGCTTCCAGCGCGCGACGAGCCCGCTGCGCGGCATGCTCGAGAACCTGCTGCGCGGGTCGGACAAGTACGGCGTCGACGTCGAGCTGCAGCGCTCGCTGCGCGACGTGCTCGACCACGTGCTGCGCATCGGAGAGCGCGCGGACACGTTCCGCGCGCTGCTCGAGAACGCCCTGACGGTGCACTCGACGCTCGTGACCCAGGCGCAGAACGACGAGATGCGGCGCCTGTCCGAGGCCGGGCTCGCCCAGAACGAGGAGACCCGACGCCTGTCCGAGGTCGGCCTGCAGCAGAACGACGAGGTCAAGAAGATCTCGGGCTGGGCGGCCATCCTGTTCGCCCCGACCCTGGTCGGCGGCGTCTACGGCATGAACTTCGACAACATGCCCGAGCTGCACTGGCAGTTCGGCTACCCGATGGCGGTCGCCGCGATGGTCGCGGTCGGCGCGAGCATCTGGGGCGTCTTCAAGTGGAAGAAGTGGCTCTGACGCTGTCGGGCCGGTGACGCGGAGAACGCAGGAGGCGCGGGTCGGGTGACCCGCGCCTCCTGCGTTCTCGAGGGGGTGCGGTGCTGCGGCTCGGGCCTAGGCCTCGAGCGCGGCGTCGAGGGTGATCTCGACGCCGGTGAGGGCCTTCGAGACCGGGCAGGTCTCTTTGGCGTTCTGGGCGGCCTCGAGGAAGGCGGCCTCGTCGATGCCGGAGACCTCGCCGCGGACGGTGAGGGCGATGCCGGTGAGCTTGAAGCCGCCGGCCGAGTCCGGGCCGAGCGAGACGTCGGCCTTGACGTCGAGGGCCTCGACGGTGCCGCCGGCCTGGCCGAGGACGGCCGAGAACTGCATGGCGTAGCAGGCGGAGTGGGCCGCGGCGAGCAGTTCTTCGGGGCTGGTGGCGCCGTTGGCGTCGTCGGCGGCACGCTTGGGGAACGAGACGTCGTAGGTGCCGAGCTTGGAGCTCGACAGTTCGACCTGGCCTTCGCCGGTCTCGAGGCTGCCGTTCCAGGCGGTGCGTGAGGTGCGAGTGGGCATGAGGTGCTCTCTTTCGTGGAGGGGGCCGACGTCGGGATCGGCGCCGGTCGGGTGTTCGGGAGTGTTCTGGTCGGTCAGTGGTGCTGGTCGGTGAGGGCGGCGGTGTTCGCCCGGACGGCGGCGGCGAGCGCGGCGATGTCGGCCCGCAGGGTCTGGAGGTCGGTCAGCTCGAGACCGGTGGCGCCGCAGATCTGATCGGCGAAGCCCGCGGCCTGCCCGCGGAGCGCGACCCCCGCCTCGGTCAGGGCGACGTCGACCGTGCGTTCGTCGGCGACCGACCGGGTGCGCGTCAGCAGCCCGTGGGCCTCGAGCCGCTTGAGCAGGGGGGACAGCGGGCCCGACTCGAGCTGCAACTGGTGGCCGAGCTCGGAGACGGTCGTCGGGCCGCCCTGCCAGAGGACGAGCAGCACGAGGTACTGCGGGTAGGGGAGGCCGAGCGGGGCGAGCAGGTCGCGGTAGCGGGCCGTGACGGCACGGGAGGCGTTGTAGAGCGCGAAGCAGATCTGCTCGTCGAGCACGGGCGTCGGGCCCGGGGTCGTCGTGTCGGCTGCTGCGGTCATGTCTGCGACTGTAGCACGTTGTGCCCGATTGAGTTGCGCACAACCCACTTTGCCTCCCGCTGCCCCGGGCAGACAGCGACGATCCGGTGTCAGACGGCGTCGGCCCGGCGCTCCCGGAAGGCGATCATGTTGACCCGGTTGCCGCAGCGGACGCTGCAGAACCGCTTCGACCCGTTGCGCGACAGGTCGACGAAGACCCCGTCGCAGTCGTCCGCCGCGCAGGCCCGCAGCCGGCCGGTCTCGTCGGTGCGGATCACGTCGACCAGGGCGAGCGCGGACTCGACGCGGATGCGGTCGGCGAGGGGCGCGTCGTCGCTCGTCGCGTGCAGGTGCCAGTCGAGGGCGTCGTGCCGCACGAGCCGGGGCGACGAGACGCTGTCGGCCAGCATGCGGTTGACCGCGGCGGCGAGCAGGTCGCGCTCGAGGGTCCAGATGCGTCGCAGCTCGGCCCGGACACCCTGCACCGAGGCCAGCTCGGCGTCGTCCCGGTCGAAGCGACCCGAGAAGGCGAACGAGTCGAGCAGGTCCTTGAGTTCGGCCCGGGTCGAGAGCTCGTCGTCACCGGATCGACTCGCCCCGGCACCGGTGTTGACCAGGGCGACGTTGAACTCGAGGACGTCTTCGGTGTCAGGGGCGAAATGCAAGTTGACTCCTTGTCAGACGCGGTCGTACGCTCGCGACAGAAGCGGCGCGTCACCACCCATTGTGCACGACGGCCCTGACAGAAGGAGTCCTCGTGAGCACCGGTGCGACCACGACCCCGTCCACGACGACGCCCCTCGCCGCGGGGCGCCCCGGCTCGACCACCGCGGGCCTGCTCGTCGCACTGCTCGCCGCGGCGTCGTTCGGCTTCTCGGGGCCTTTCGTCAAGCCGCTGCTCGAGTCGGGCTGGAGTCCCGTGGCCGCCGTCACCGTCCGCGCCCTGATCGGCGGGGTGGTGCTCGCACCCGTCGCACTCGTCGCCCTCCGCGGACGGCTCGGCCCGATCTGGCGGGCCCGGCGGCGCGTGCTCGGCACGGCCGTGATCGGTGTCGCCGGCACTCAGGTCTTCTACTTCGCCGCCGTGGTGCGCATCCCGGTCGGCACGGCGATCCTCGTCGAGTACCTCGCCCCGCTGCTGCTCGTCGGCGTCGCCTGGGCCACCACGCGATGCGTCCCGCAGGCCGTCGTCCTCGTGGGCTCCGTGATCGCCTTCGCGGGCCTCCTGCTGGTCGTCGCCCCGAGCGGCGGCGTGGCCCTCGACCCGGTCGGGCTCGCCCTGGCCGGGGCGGCCATGGTCTGCTGTGCCGCCTACTTCGTGATCGCCGCCCGGCCGAGCGGCGACCTGCCCCCGGTCGCACTGGCGGCGTCGGGCCTGCTCGTCGGTTCCGCCCTGCTCGGATTGCTGGGGCTGACCGGTCTGGTGCCGTTCACGATGTCGGCCGCCGACGTGCCGCTCTTCGACGCAGTCGTGCCGTGGTGGGTGCCGATGCTCGTGGTCGGCGTCGTCGCGACCGCGGTCGCCTACGCCACGAGCATCACGGCCAGCAGCATGCTCGGCTCGCGCCTGGCGTCGTTCGTCGGCCTGCTCGAGGTCGCGGCCGCCGCGCTCTACGCCTGGCTGCTGCTCGGCGAGGCCCTCACCCCGCTGCAGCTCGGCGGCGGCCTGTTGATCGTCGTCGGCATCGGCTTCGTCCGGGCCGAGCGCACCCGCGAGGCCGCGGTCGTGGCGGACGCGGTGGCCGAGACGCCCCTCGCCGACGCGGTGGCCGCGGGCCGGGGTGCGACCATGGGGTGATGGACTTCGCCGAGAACGCCAGCCTGCACGACCTCCCGCGCCCGGGCACGGCCTCCGAGATCGCGGCGACGTTCGGTCGCCCCGTCTACACGTTCGTCGAGCAGCCCCGCCTCGATCTCACGCAGCCCAGCACGATCGCGCACGACGACGTGCTGGACACCGTCGCCCTCACCTACGTGTTCGTCGCCGACCCGTCCGACCCCGAGGCTCCGTCCAACCTGGTCGAGAACGTCGCCGAGATCGACGGCCACCTGGCGGATGCCCTGGCCGCCGGGCAGCCGGAATGGTTCGTGGCCGGAGTGCGGGCGTTCCGGTATCCGATGCTGTGGGAGGCGGTGGTCACGACAGTCGCGCCCGACGACCCGGAACGGTCGGGCGCGCGCGATTCCGCGGCGGAACATCTCGCCCGGCACGTCAACCACGTGCTGATCAACACGGCCGAGGGGCGGAGCACCCGACCCGACGGCGCCGTACCTGTGCTGGATGCTCCGGTCACCGCCCGGCATGCGCAGCCGGGAGCGGTGCTCGTCGTCGACGGCGTCGAGCGCGCCGCCGTGCTGATCGACACCGATCCCGACCTGGTCGGCTGGGGCGCCGAGGTCGACGGCTCGATCGTGCTCGTGGTGCTGCCGCGGGACCTCGTGCCACTGGTCGACCTCCGGTTGACGTCCCTCGCGACCTGACCCGCGCCTCCTCGGCTTCCCTCCCCCACCCCGCGGACACCCGACGGCGACAAGGCGTCGGGTTCGGCCTACCCCGAGGGCGCTCGGCGGGCCGAACCCGACCTTCGAGAGCCTGGCAGCCGTACCAAACCCGACAGAACCCGTGCGACACGCCGCTCACCTCAGTCGATCAGGGGATGTGCGCTGGCAGTTGTCGCGATGTGCACACGGGGGCTGGGCGAGGCCGAGCGAACCAGGGGCGGGCATAGGGTCGGGGGGTGACCCCGACGACGCTGCCGCACAGCACGCCCTCCGACCAGAACGTCGACGCGGCGGGCATCGCCGCGTTCGTCGACGCCCTCGAGACCACCGCCGGCGTCGAGCCGCACAGCCTCATGCTGCTGCGCCACGGGCAGGTCATAGCCGAGGGCTGGTGGGCTCCGTACTCGGCCGACCGCGCCCACCTGCTCTACTCGCTGAGCAAGAGCTTCACCTCGTCGGCGGTCGGGTTCGCCGTCGCCGAGGGGCTGATGGGGCTCGACGACACCGTGCTCGGCCACTTCCCCGAGCTCGACGCCGAGGTGACCGACCCGCGCAGCCGGTCGATGCGCGTCCGCCACGTGCTCGCCATGGCCAGCGGACACCGCGCCGAGACCCCCGACCGGGCGCCCGCGACCGACCCGGCCGACGGCGTCCGCGGCTTCCTGCGCAC
>NZ_LHOZ01000037.1:0-10798 GCF_001297205.1 Frigoribacterium sp. RIT-PI-h
TCGCCGAGCCGACGCCCGCCCCCGTGACGGCGGCCGAGCCCGACGTCGACGCGGCACCCGCACCCGTCGCCCCGCTGACGGTCGCCGAGCGACAGGCCCAGGCCGAGGCGCAGCGTGCCGCAGCCGCGGCAGCCGCCAAGGACGACGCGGCGGCTCCGGCCGACGACGCCGCCAAGCCCGGTGCCGCCGGTCCCAAGCCCGGCGGCCCCCGCCCCGGTGCTCCGCGTCCCGGCAACAACCCCTTCGCCAGCAACCAGGGCATGGGTCGCCCCAGCGCGCCCCGTCCCGGCGGCTCCGGTGCGGCCAGCAGCATGCCGCGTCCCGGTGGCGCCGCAGGCCCTCGCCCGATGGCCCCGCGTCCCGGTGCTCCCCGTCCGGGCGCCCCGCGTCCCGGCGTCGGCGCCGGCCCCCGTCCCAACGGCTTCGGCCAGCGTCCCGCCGGTGGCGGCGCAGGTCGTCCCGGCGGTGCCGGTGGCGGATTCCAGCGTCCCGGTGCCGGTGCTCCCGGTGCGGCCGGCGGCTTCCGCCCCGGCTTCAGCGGTCCCCGTCCCTCCGGTGGCGGCGGTCGAGGCCGTGGCCCCGGTGGCGGCACGGCCGGTGCGTTCGGTCGCGGTGGCGGCAAGAGCAAGGCACGCAAGTCGAAGCGGACGAAGAGGGCCGAGTTCGAGATGCGCTCGGCTCCGTCGCTGGGTGGCGTCAGCGTCCCCCGTGGCGACGGCAGCACGATCGTCCGTCTCCGTCGCGGTGCCTCGATCAGCGACTTCGCCGACAAGATCGACGCGAGCCCCGGCAACCTGGTGACCGTCCTCTTCCACCTCGGTGAGATGGCGACGGCGACCGAGTCGCTCGACGAGGCGACCTTCCAGGTCCTCGGCGAAGAGCTCGGCTACAACATCCAGGTCGTCTCGCCCGAAGACGAAGACAAAGAGCTGCTCGAGGGCTTCGACATCGACCTTGAGCAAGAGCTCGAGGACGAGGACGAGTCCGTCCTGCAGATCCGTCCTCCCGTCGTCACCGTCATGGGTCACGTCGACCACGGCAAGACGCGACTCCTCGACGCGATCCGCAACGCCAACGTGGTCGCCGGCGAAGCCGGTGGCATCACGCAGCACATCGGCGCCTACCAGGTGTGGGCTCCGCACGAGGGCGTCGAGCGCGCCATCACCTTCATCGACACCCCCGGTCACGAGGCGTTCACCGCCATGCGTGCCCGTGGTGCGCAGGTCACCGACATCGCGATCCTCGTGGTCGCGGCCGATGACGGCATCATGCCGCAGACGGTCGAGGCGTTGAACCACGCCCAGGCCGCCGGCGTGCCGATCGTGGTCGCGGTCAACAAGATCGACAAAGAGGGTGCCAACCCGGCCAAGGTGCGTCAGCAGCTCACCGAATACGGCCTCGTCGCCGAGGAGTACGGCGGAGACGTCATGTTCGTCGACGTGTCGGCCCGTGACAACAAGAACATCGACGCCCTCCTCGAGGCCGTCCTGCTCACGGCCGACGCCGGTCTCGACCTGCGTGCCAACCCCGACAAGGACGCCCGCGGTGTCGCCATCGAGGCCCGCCTCGACAAGGGCCGCGGTGCCGTCGCGACGGTGCTGATCCAGTCGGGCACGCTGCGCGTCGGTGACGCCATCGTCGCCGGCACGGCCTACGGCCGCGTCCGCGCCATGGTCGACGAGAACGGCGACTCGGTCGACGAGGCGTACCCGAGCCGGCCCGTGCTGGTCCAGGGTCTGTCGAGCGTTCCCCGAGCCGGTGACACCTTCCTCGTCACCGAGGAGGACCGCACGGCTCGTCAGATCGCCGAGAAGCGTGAAGCCGTCGAGCGCAACGCGTCGCTGGCCAAGGCCCGCAAGCGCATCTCGCTTGAGGACTTCACCCGTGCTCTCGAAGAGGGCAAGGTCGAGGCTCTCAACATCATCATCAAGGGTGACGTGTCCGGTGCCGTCGAGGCGCTCGAAGAGTCCCTGCTCAAGATCGAGGTGGACGACAGCGTGCAACTGCGCATCATCCACCGCGGTGTGGGTGCGGTCACCGAGAGCGACGTCAACCTGGCGACGGTCGACAACGCGGTCATCATCGGGTTCAACGTGCGTCCCGACACGAAGGCTCGTGAGCGTGCTGCTCGCGAGGGTGTCGACGTGCGGTTCTACTCGGTCATCTACGCGGCACTCGAGGACATCGAGAACTCGCTCAAGGGCATGCTCAAGCCCGAGTTCGAGGAGAAGCAGTCCGGTGTCGCCGAGATCCGCGAGATCTTCCGCTCGTCGAAGGTCGGCAACATCGCCGGTGTCATCGTGCGATCCGGAACGATCACCCGCAACGCTCGTGCCCGTGTCATCCGCGAGGGCGTCGTCGTCGGCGACAATCTGGCGATCGACTCGCTGCGTCGCTTCAAGGACGACGTCACGGAGGTGCGGACGGACTTCGAGGCCGGCATCGGTCTCGGCAAGTTCAACGACATCCAGATCGGCGACGAGATCGAGACCATCGAGATGGTCGAGAAGCCCCGGGTCTGACCCGGCGTCATCGCAGTACACGAGGCCCCGCTCCGACTACGGTCGGGGCGGGGCCTCACCCCTCTCGCCACGGCGGCGAGCAGCACGAACAGGAGTGAACAATGGTTGACGCGCAACGCGCCCGCAAGATGGCCGACCGCATCCACGAGATCATCGCGCGGCGACTCGAACGCGGCATCAAGGACCCCCGCCTCGGGTTCGTCACGATCACCGACGTCAAGGTGACCGGCGACCTGCAGCACGCCTCCGTCTTCTACACGGTCTACGGCACCGACGACGAGCGACGTGACACGGGTGCCGCCCTCAAGTCGGCGACCGGCATGCTGCGCAGCGAGGTGGGCAAGAACACCCCCGCGCGGCTCACGCCGAGCCTCGAGTTCATCCTCGACGCCCTGCCCGAGAACGCGGCCTCGATCGACCGCCTGCTGCAGGAGGCCCGCCAGCGCGACCACGAGAGCCAGACCATGGCCTCGTCGGCCGAGTACGCCGGCGACGCCGACCCGTACGTCAAGCCGCGCGACCTCGAGGCGGACGACGACCTCGACGATGCCGAGGACGACCTGGACGACGACCTGGCCCTGGACGACGAGCTCGAGGCTCCGGCCGCGGGCGCCTCGACCGAGCCCGACGGCTCCACCCGCTGACCAGGGCGTCCGTCAGGACGCCCGCCCGCCTCAGTCGGGCAGACGATAGCCCTCGTCGGGCGACCCCGTGGCCAGACCGTCACGGAGCAATCCGGCGAGGGCTCTCGCGCGTTGCGCGTCGTCCGGCCAGATCGTCTCGATCTCGGCGGAGGTGACGGGGACGTCGCCGGCCCGCAACTCGGCCATGATCATGCCCCGCCCCTGGCGGTCCGCCCCCTCGAAGCGGGCCTGGGTCCGGAGGCGCGGTCCGGTGTGCGCAGGACGACCCGCCAGCACCCACGCGCACTGCTCGACCAGCGGGCAGACGTCGCACTTCGGCGACCGTGCCGTGCAGACCAGCGCACCCAGCTCCATGACGCCCGCGTTCGTGACCCGCGCCTCCTCGAGGTCGTCGGGCAGCTGCGACTCCATCAGGGGCAGGTCGCGCGAGGCCTTGGGCGCCCACGGCTCGGCGAGTCCCTCGACGGCACGGGCCAGGACGCGGCGGACGTTCGTGTCGACGACCGGGTGACGGTGACCGTAGGCGAAGACCGCGACGGCACGTGAGGTGTAGTCGCCGATGCCGGGCAGCGCCAGGAGCGACGGGACGTCCTCGGGCACGACCCCGCCGTGCCGCTCGGTGATGGCCACGGCGGCGGCGTGGAGGGCGAGGGCCCGACGCGGGTAGCCGAGGCGCTCCCAGGCCCGCACGGCCTCGGAGGCCGGCGAGGCCGCCAGGTCGCCCGGCGTGGGCCAGCGGTCGAGCCACTGCTCGAGGCGCGGGACGACGCGGGCCACGGGGGTCTGCTGCAGCATGATCTCGCTGACAAGCGTGCCCCAGGCCGTGAAGCCGGGACGCCGCCACGGGAGGTCGCGCCCGTTCTCGCGGAACCAGGCGTTCACGGCGGGGGAGATGCGCACCGTAGGAGCCTACGGCGCGTCGACGACGTCCCCGGCGTCGTGTCGGTCGTCGGGCGTACGGTGTCGGCATGACCACCCGATGGGCCCCTGCCAAGAAAGACACGCTGCGCGAACTCGCCACCGAGATCGTCCACAACTACGGGCGCGGCCGCGTGCTCGTCGCGGTCGACAGCGACGGAGGCGCGGGTGCGGCCGATCTCGCCGACGACCTCCTCGAGGCCTTCCGCGAGCTGGGGCACGCGGCGTTCCGCGCCTCGCTCGACGGCTTCGAGAAACGTCCCGACGCGGCGCCACGTGACTCCGCTCCCGTGCTGGGCGAGGGCCTGTTCCGCCGGGTCCTCGTCGAGCCGTTCCGGCTCGGCGGCAGTGCGGGCTGGGTCGAGCGGGCCTGGGACGCCGACGCCGACCGTTCCGTCGAGTCCGCCTGGGTCACCGGCCCGGCCGACGCGGTCCTGCTGGTCGACGGCACCGACCTCGCCCGCCCCGGCCTCGCGGGGCTGTGGCACTACCGGGTCTGGGTCACGGCCGACGATTCGCGACTCGACGCCCGGGCCAAGGCCTCGGCCGTCGTCGACAACTCCGACCGCGAGCATCCCCGTCGACGCTTCGACGACGCGTGCTGAGCGCGTCCCCGGCCTCGTCGCGGTCCGGCTGCGCTAACGTCGTCGGGTGAACAGCGGCCTCCTCCTCGTCGACAAGCCGCAGGGCATCACCAGCCACGACGTCGTCTCGCGCGTGCGCAAGGCCGCGGGCACGCGCAAGGTCGGCCACGCCGGCACGCTCGACCCGCTGGCCACGGGACTGCTGGTGCTCGGCCTGAACTCGTCGACGCGCCTCCTGACCTTCCTGGTCGGTCTCGACAAGGGATACGACGCCACCATCCGTCTCGGCGTGTCCACGACCAGCGACGACAGCGACGGCGAGGTCGTCTCGACGACCTCGGCCGGCGACGTCACCGACGACGCGATCGACGTCGGCATCGCGCGGCTGACCGGCCCGATCAGCCAGGTGCCCACCACGGTGAGCGCCATCAAGGTCGACGGCCGTCGCGCGTACGACCTCGCCCGTGCCGGGGTCGAGGTCGAGCTGAAGGCCCGCGACGTGACGATCGCCGAATTCGCCGTGCTCGACCGACGCGACGCCGTCGTCGACGGGGTGCCCGTGCGTGACCTCGACGTGCGGGTCTCGTGCTCGTCCGGCACCTACGTCCGGGCTCTCGCCCGCGACCTCGGGGCCGACCTCGGCGTCGGGGGACACCTGACCGCGCTGCGTCGGACGCGGGTCGGACCGTTCGAGGTGACCCGCGCCTCCGTCCTCGAGGGCATCGACGTCGCCCCGGCGCTGCTGCCCCCCGTCGACGTCGCCCGGACGCTCTTCCCGGAGTGGTCCATGACCGCGGCCGAGGCCGTCGACCTCGGGCACGGCAAGCGCGTTGCCGTCGAACTCGACGACACCCCGGGGCCGGTCGCCGCCGTCACGCCCACGGGCAGGCTCGCGGGCCTGGTCTCGGTGCGGGCCGGTGCCGCGAAGCCCATCGTGAACTTCCCGACCGACGAGGTGCAGGCATGATCGAATGGTTCACCTGGGTGCAGGTCGTGGTGGCCGTGGTGGCGGGCATCGTCTGCGTGGTCGCCCGCTTCGCGAAGCGTCAGCCCGACGACATCACCGTCGGCCCGGGGGCCGTCGTGCTGCTGCTCCTGCTCGTGCAGCTCGTCGTCGCGATCGTGGCCCCGTTCGTCGGCAACGCGCCGACGGGCACCCTCGTCGAGTTCTACATCTACCTCGTCTCGGCCATCCTGCTGCCACCGCTCGCGACCGTCTGGGCGCTCGTCGACCGCACCCGGTGGAGCAACCTCGTGCTCGCCACCTCGTCGTTCGCGATCGCCGTGATGGTCTACCGCATGTTCCAGATCTGGACCGTCCAGGGCCTCTGACGCAGCCGGTCGGCGGCGGGCCCGTCGGAGTCCTATCCTTGACGGGATGGTCACTCAGAAGTCAACGCGCGCGGTCGGCCTCGGCCGGGTCCTCATCGCCGTGTACGCCCTCCTCGCCCTCGCCGCCACCGGTCGGTCGGTCTTCCAGATCACGACCCAGTTCTCCGAGGCGCCGCTGGCCTACACCCTGAGCGCGTTGTCGGCCGTCGTCTACATCGTCGCCACCGTGGCCCTGATCGCGCCCGGCCAGGGCTGGTACGCCGTGGCCTGGGCGACCATCAGCTTCGAGCTCGTCGGCGTCCTGATCATCGGTCTCGTGACCGTGCTCGACCCGGAACTCTTCCCGCACGACACCGTGTGGTCGTTCTTCGGGCGCGGGTACGGCTTCGTGCCGCTCGTCCTGCCCGTGCTCGGCATCCTGTGGCTGCGGCGGCAGGGGCGCGCGACGCGGGCCGCAGTTCGCGCCGGTGCCGAGGGCGCGGGGACCGGCGGGTCTCCTCGCGACCCGGGCACGACGAGGTAGCGCGCGTGCAGTTCTACGACCTGGTCGGCGACGTGCCGCCCGACTTCGGGCCGAGCGCCGTGACCATCGGCAAGTTCGACGGAGTCCACGTCGGGCACCGCGCCGTGATCGACATGCTCGAGGGGGTGGCGCGCGACGAGGGTCTCGTGTCCACCGTGGTCACCTTCGACCGGCACCCGTTGGCGGTCCTGCGACCCGACGACGTGCCCACGGCCCTCGTGAGCAACCGGCAGAAGCGCGAGCTGCTCGACGCGGCCGGGGTCGCCGCCACCCTCATGCTCACCTTCGACGCCGAGCTGCGGGCGCTGACGCCCGACGAGTTCGTCGACCGCATCCTGGTCGGGGCCCTGCACGCTCGGATCGTGTTCGTCGGCGACGACTTCCGTTTCGGCGTGCGTGGCAGTGGCACCGTGGACACCCTGCGTGAGCTCGGTGCCTCCCGCGGGTTCCGAGTCGTGTCGATCGACGACGTGCGACCGAGCGGTGGCCGTCGGGCGTCCTCGACCTGGATCCGCGAGCTGATGGACGCCGGCGACGTCCGTGAGGCCGGCGTCCTGCTCGGGCGCGAGCCGTCGGTGCGCGGCATCGTCGTGCACGGAGAACAGCGCGGCCGTGAGCTGGGCTTCCCGACGGCCAACCTCGCTCGTGACAGCGAGGGTTTCGTCCCCGCCGACGGCGTCTACGCCGCCCGTGTGATGGTCGGTGACACGCTCTACCCGGCGGCGGTCTCGGTCGGAAACAACCCGACCTTCGAGGGGGTGCCGGCCAAGCAGGTCGAGGCGCACCTGCTCGACGTCTCACTCGACCTCTACGGGCTCGAGGTCACCGTCCACTTCGTCGACTGGGTGCGGGGAAACGTGCGCTTCGACGGGCTCGAGGCCCTGATCGAGCACATCAGGGCCGACGTCGTCCGCACGCGCGAGATCCTGGGGCTGCCGACCGCCTGAGGCCCCGTGGGCCTGACGGTCGTCACCACCTCGAGGAGGCGCGGGTCACGTCGTCGACGCGACCCGCGCCTCCTCGGCTCGTCAGTACGACGTGGTGTCGTCGCCCGCGCCCGAGGCGCGGCCCGTCTCGAGGCGGTGTGCCAGGTCGGCGAGGATCGTGCCGCTGGCGCTCGTGCCGAAGCGCGTGACGCCGAGGTCGAGCATCTCGAGCACCGTGTCGAGGCCGCGCACGCCGCCCGAGGCCTTCACCTGGACGGAGTCGGAGACGGCCTCGCGCATGAGGCGCAGGTGGGGGAGCGTCGCGCCACCGCCCGCGAAACCGGTGGACGTCTTGACGAAGGCGGCCCCGGCGCGCTCGGCGGCCTTCGAGCCCGCGACGATCTGGTCGTCGTCGAGGTAGGCCGTCTCGAGGATGACCTTGACGATCGTGTCACCGGCAGCCTCGACCACGCCGCGCACGTCGGCCTCGACCTCGTCGGTCATGCCGCTGCGCAGCCAGCCGATGTTGACGACCATGTCGAGTTCGGCGGCGCCGTCGGCGATCGCCTGACGCGACTCGGCGGCCTTCGCGGCCGTCGACGTCGTGCCGTGGGGGAAGCCGATGACGGTGCCGACGAGCACGCCGGTGCCCTCGAGGCGCTCGACGGCGTGCGAGATGTCGGAGGGGCGCACGCAGACGCTGAAGACGTGGTTCGCGGCGGCGTCGTCGAGGGCGGCGTCGACCTCGGCGCGGGTGAGTTCGGGCTTGAGGATCGCGTGGTCGATCATGCCGGCGACGGCGGAGACGGTGGGGAGCTGCTGGGTAGTCATGATGGGGTCCAGCGTAGCTTGGGCCCATGTCTGCGAACACTCCCGACGGCGTTCCGTCGAGCACCCCCGTCACCAGCGACACCGACCACGCCGTGGCCTCGCGCCGGGTTCTGGTGACCGGGGCGACCGGGTACATCGGCGGGCGGTTGACGCCGCGGCTCGTGGCCGCCGGGGCGGACGTGCGGGTGCTCGTGCGCTCGCCCGAGAAGCTGCGCGACGTGCCCTGGTCGGGCGACGTCGAGGTCGTCCAGGGCGACCTGACCGACCCCGAGACGGTGCGTCCCGCCATGGAGGGCGTCGACGTCGTCTACTACCTCGCCCACGCCATGGGGGGCAAGGGCGACTTCGAGCGCGCCGAGGCCGACGCGGCGCACACCGTCGCCGACGCCGCGCGCGACGCGGGCGTCCGCCGCATCGTCTACCTCGGCGGACTGCACCCCGAGGGCGACCTGTCCAAACACCTGCAGTCTCGCAAGGACGTCGGCGACGTGCTGCTCGCGAGCGGCGTCCCGACCGTCGCCCTGCAGGCCGGCGTCGTCATCGGCTCGGGCAGCGCCTCGTTCGAGATGGTCCGTCACCTGACGGACGTGCTGCCCTACATGCCGGCACCGAAGTGGGTGCGCAACTTCATCCAGCCGATCGCCGTCCGCGACGTGCTGCACTACCTGCTCGGCGCGGCCGACGTGCCCGACGACGTCAACCGCACCTTCGACATCGGCGGCCCCGACGTGCTGCGCTACGGGCAGATGATGAACGGCTACGCGCTCGAGGCCGGCCTCAAGCAACGTCCGATCGCGTCACTCCCCGTCTTCACGCCGTGGCTCGCCTCGCAGTGGGTCAACCTCGTCACGCCCGTGCCTCGCGCCCTCGCCGTCCCGATCATCGCGTCCCTGCAGTACGACTGCGTCGTGCGCGAGCACGACATCGACGCCGTCGTGCCCCCGCCCGCCGAAGGACTCTTGCCCTACCGCCGGGCCGTGCGCCTCGCCCTGCAGCGCGAGCAGGACGGCGACGTCGAGACCAGCTGGCAGGACTCGTCGGTGGCGGGGGCGCCGAGCGACCTGCTGCCGAGCGACCCCGACTGGTCCGGGCACACCGTCTACACCGACGACCGGCAGACCGACACGAGTGCACCGCCCGCCGAGCTCTGGAAGGTGCTCGAGAGCATCGGGGGCGAGAACGGTTGGTACTCGTTCCCGCTGGCCTGGTCGGCTCGTGGCTGGATGGACCGCATGGTCGGGGGAGTGGGCCTCCGGCGCGGCCGCCGCAGCGCGACGAGCCTGCGCGTCGGCGACGCCCTCGACTGGTGGCGGGTGGAGAAGCTCGAACGCGGTCACCTGCTGCGGTTGCGGGCCGAGATGAAGGTGCCGGGAGGCGCGTGGCTGGAACTCACGGTCGAGCCGCGTCCCGAGGGCGGCTCGCACTACCGCCAGCGCGCGGTGTTCTTCCCGCAGGGGCTGGGCGGACGGCTCTACTGGTTCGCGATCCTGCCGTTCCACGGCGTCATCTTCTCGGGCATGCTGCGGCGCATCACCGCGACGGCCGAGCGGGAGGCGGCCGAGCGGGAGGCGGCCGGTCGGGCAGCCGGCGATCGTGCGGCCGGTGCTGCGGGCGGGGCGACGACCGACGCGACGGCCGTCGCGTGACCGACCCGCGCCTCCTCGTCCTGATGTCGACGCCGGTGCCGCTGTACCCGACGGGCGACGAGGCCATGTCGCCGGTGCCCCTGTGGCTCGGGGTGCTGTTCGGGGTGCTCGTCGTCGTGTCGTCGTTCGTCGTGCTGCTGCCGCGCGTCCGGCACGCGCTCGACCGCGTGTGGTCGAAGAGGCCGCGGCGCTTCCGTCAGTGAGGCGCAGCGGCGGGCACGAGCGCGCCGGTTCGCGGCTCCCAGCGGGGGATGGCACGATGGGGGCACTTCAGCAGACCACCAGGAGGTCGTGATGACACAACGAGAGACCGTCGCCTTCGTCGGCGACAGCTTGACCGAGAACGGCGACTGGGCGGCCTGGCTGCCCGACGAACAGGTCGTCAACCTGGGTGTCGGGGGCGACACGGTCGCCGGCCTGACCGAACGGCTCCACGACGTCGTGGCCGCGAACCCCGACTCGGTGGTGCTGATGATCGGCACCAACGACTTCACCGCGCGACGCTCGGTCGAGCAGGTCGTGCGCGGCATCGAGAACCTCATGGTGGCCATGCGCCGCGAACTGCCGGGCACGCGTCTGCTGTTGCAGTCGATCGCGCCCCGGGGGGCGGAATTCGCACCCCGCCTGAAGGACGCCAACCGGCACCTCCGCCAGTTCTCGTCGACCGTCCGGGCGCAGTGGCTCGACCTCTGGCCCGCACTCGCCGACGAGTCGGGTGACGCCCTGCGACCCGAGTTCGCCGCCGACCACGTCCACCTCACCGAGGCCGGCTACCAGGCCTGGTTGGGCGAGCTGCAGCCCGCCCTCGAGCGCCTGCGCGACGAGCCGCCGATGAGCCGCCCGATCAGCGTGCTCGACGTCGCCTACGACAT